>OMIO01000164.1 GCA_900299115.1 Methylocystaceae bacterium
ATTTTATACATATTCGTGAATTAAAATCCGGCGTATTTCAATGAATTTTCTTAGCCTGGCAATAAAAAATGTCGTTATTAATGAAACGTCATTAGATAAAGAGAAGAACGAATATTTAAAACAATTATAATCTTAATATTTCTATCCTCTCTCGTCCAAGCTCAAGCCCAGGATGGACGGCCTTATGACTATACGCAAGATGAAACTCCACTTCTCCCGCACGCGCTTCAAACACCAGGATCTTTAACCTATCCAGCGCCAAAAATTTCAGAAATATGCTCACGCGAATTTAGAAAAAAAATCCCAGAGCTTACCCAAGATTTAAAACAAAAAGTTTTTGACACCTATGGAATAGATATTAGCAAATCTAGCCTTTATCAGATCGACCACCTCATAACCCCTGAAGTTGGCGGCGGTAACGATATAAAAAATCTTTGGCCTCAAAGCCTGGTCTCAAAACCCTGGAATGCACATATGAAGGATAGACTTGAAAATCATCTGCATCGTGAAATTTGCCAAGGGAGAATGAGCCCCAATCATGCTCAGACACTTTTAACTTTAGATTGGATAGACTCCTATTGTATTATATTTGAAGATATGACCAAAGAATGTCTAGAATATCGTAAAAAACGAAAATGAATTAATTCTCTTCCTCATATTAGATAAATAATAGAGTCATCATTTAAGCTTGATCTATCAACCTAAGAACCTCATCATGAATGGTAAAAACACAACACTTTCTCAAGATGAGTTTTTTATGAAGCTAGCCCTAAGAGAAGCTCAACAAGGTGACTTTCCCTTTGGAGCAGTTATTGAAAAAAATGGCGAGATATTATCCGCAGGACATAATCAGGGCATAAAACTCAACGATCCGACTGCACATGCTGAAATGATGGCGATCAGAAATTACATCGCCCAACATCCAGCCAATAACCTCATAAATGCAACAATTTATACAACTGGCGAGCCATGTCCCATGTGCGCGGCGGCTCTAATTTGGTGCGGGGTCAAAAGAGTGGTCTATGCAGCATCAATTGAGGAGTTATCATCTCATATTAATCAGATTTTGATATCATGTAACGCAGTTTTCGATGCCGCAAACTTTACTCAGATAAATATTACATCTGGAATATTAAAAGAAGAAGCAATAAATCTATTTAGAAAATAGTGTCGAAAAAAATATCAACCCGACTAGAGTATTTAGCAACCAAGCTTGAGACTTTATCCATCTTCTTAAACTTTATCATCAAGCAAGATTTGCACTTACACTGGCGTCATTTTCAGCGATAATGTGTTGCTGAACCTCTGCTCTTAATCGCGCATTAATCTCAGAGCAAGGCACAAGCTCAGGCCCGTCAATACATTGAATGTAGAGAGATTTAGTTGATTCTTGATATGTCCACGAAAAACGATACCCTTGATGCGAGGCTTGGCCATTATCGCCGCCAGTAATCCCATAAGCTGCAGCGGAATGCTTGATTGCTGACCATACCCCGCGGCTCACTCCGTGAAATGTTAAGCCCTCACATCCAGCCATAATCTTACTCCCCTTATGCTAGAATAAATGATCCGATAGTCTTGCATCTGGAAATTTAAGTTGCAAGAAAGCTCCTTTAGAGGAAGCTTATTATTTCTTAAAGCCCAACCCGATTTAAATAAAAATCAGTTTTTTGGAGGCTTAAGAAGATCCAGATTAAAACCTTCTCTGGTCGACACTCTGATAGTTGAGCACTGATTTTTTAAGTAAACACTTGAGTAGCCTTCGGATCAAATTACCTTCTTAGGCTACTCATCCTTGCTCACTATCTAAATGAGCCATTTGAGGCGCCGCATACCGCGCTCCTAGAACTAATTCACCAATCAAATCTAGTTGTGAGATGTCATATGAATCCAAAGTAATTTTTAATGCGTTTATTGTGTCAAGAATCTGATCCAATTGCCGCGCGCCAATGATGGGAAAAATATCATCGCCCTTTGATAAGGCCCAAGCGATAGCAATTTGCGAGATAGGGACATTATACGCTCTCGCGATCACACGAATACGCTCAACAAGCTGTAAATTATAAAGAAGATTTTCGCCCTGCAAACGCGGAATAGTCGTGCGAATATCCCCGGCTTTCGCCGACTGATCCTTCCGCCAGTTTCCACCCAAAAGACCACGCCCTAATACGCCATAGGCAGTTGTGGCAATACCCAATTCTCGACATGTTGGCAGTATCGATCGCTCAAAACTTCTGGAGGTAAGGGCGTATTCAATTTGAAGATCTGCAATCGGGTGTATTTTTGCTGCGCGCCGAATAGTTTCGGACCCTACTTCTGATAGGCCAATCGCACGCACATATCCGGCTTTCACAAGATCAGAAATCGCTCCAATCGTCTCCTCAATCGGCACATTTGGATCAAGCCGAGCTGGCCGGTAGATATCGATATAATCAGTATCAAGGCGCCTCAAACTATAGGCTATAAAATTCCGTATTGCCTCCGGGCGGCTGTCAAATCCAATCCAGTTTCCTCCCGGATCCCGCAACGCGCCGAATTTAACGCTCAGCAACACTTTCTCTCTCGCAAAGTCCTTTAAAGCGCGCCGGATCAAAAGCTCATTGTGTCCCATGCCATAGAAATCACCAGTATCTAGTAGGTTTATCCCAGCTTCCAGCGCTGCCCGGATCGTCTCTAGGGACTTCTTTTCGTCTGCCGTCCCATAAAGATCGGACATCCCCATACATCCCAGGCCGATCCTTGAGGCTCTCAGACCAGATTGACCTAATATACGATGCGACTGCATTCTGCTTCCTTACAAAGCTTTTGCGACCCCATAGAGCGCGTGAGTCAAAAAAAGAAGTAAAAAAAACCGGAGGCGCAAATTGTGCGCCCCCGGCCCTTACATCACATAGATGTATAACTCGATTTACTCAGCCGCTGCAGCTGCCTTGCGACGACCACGCTTCTTAGCCGGCGCGCGCTTTGCTGTGGCTTTTTTAGCCGTAGCCTTTTTAGCAGAAGCTTTACGAACGCTCTTGCGTGCTGTCGTCTTCTTAGCTGCGCCACGGCGTTTTTTTGCTGCAGTCTTCTTCGTTGCTACGCGGCGACCACGCTTGGCAGGAGCCGCCTTTTTAGCAGCTGCTTTACGCTTCTTCGTAGCTGCCTTCTTAGCTGCCGGACGACCGCGTTTTGCTGTAGCCTTACGGGTGGACTTCTTTGCCGCACCCTTGCGCGTGGTTTTCTTAGTAGCTCTAGCCATAATTAACTCCGGTATACGCACACATGCTTTGAGTGCGCTTCAATAACGTCACGCTAAATAAGCGCGACTCAATGTGCTATGCACATTAATTGATTAACAAACAATTCCTTTATTGCCAAATTGTTACATGAATTTGAGTAAATTTTGCAGCTTGAGCCCACCATTTTTGGAGGCTGAACGAAATAGCGCAACTCCTTTCGCAATGCAAAAAATAGGTTTCGCGTGCCTCGATTTAAGAAATGCAACAATCTTCTGAGTGACAAAACTTATGGAGTGACGATCCCATGATGATAAAAATAAGACGTCATTCACAATCACAATATCTCCGCATAGGAAAAAAATAGTCGCCCGATTAGCCAACCAAAGAGCTTTGCGTTAAGCTCAGCTTCTCGCATTAGGCTTACGCTCGACAAAAGGCTTTAACGCCAAAAAATCTGAATGAGCGATACATCCCCGATAGGCAAAAAAAAATCGACGGCGCCATCGGGATAGATGGCCATATTTCTTTAAAATTCAATATACTTATCGCATTCCCTGACTATAAACTCAAAAAAATAGAATAGCGCTTATTGACCGCCGGGCAGCGTATTTCTCCAAGTAGAAATTTGACTTTTATGACGGATAAATCTGCGAGATAAAGCCAATCTTGGCGCGTAATTGAAAGCTTAAAAAAGAATGATCAGAGCAAGCCTTCACCACATTCTCGCACCATCAACAATAGTCGAGGATTGTTTATACGGACCCAGATGGAGTCTCATCCACGCATCTTGCGTTGTCCATCAGACGCAGGGACTAAGCTCACTAAAATGATCCATATGATTTTTGGCTTTTAAAAACTAAATCAGAGCGGAATTTGGAACAAAATCCAATGAAACGACAGTCATGGCCTTGAAATTATTAGCTAACGAATCACGAAGCATCAAAGATATAGGACAGGCCACGCACCGCAGGTTAAGAGATAAGCGGTCCAGAGGATAAAAAGAGCCCGGCGCTATACGTTACGCTACGCCGGGCCAAGTAAGCCTGTTGATGACTCAATTTCATGTCCACAAGGACAAAATCACCAAAACCGTTTCTTCTCGACACAGTCCAGCCATTGAAGAAAAGTTGGTTAAAAAAGGATTGACCATTGCCAAGCTAAAAAAAAAGCCCTCGCCAAGAGACGAGGGCTTAAGCAGGAGCGCAGTGAGGGGTTGGAGGCGCTCCCTTGGGAGTGACACCATAATTACTCCCCCTGAGCTTAACCTTAACTGAACAGGTTTTGGGCGCTCAAAAAGATGAATTGACAGCTAAAACCAACTCAGACGATTAGGTAGAAAAATCATTCAAAAACAGACATTTCAGTGATTTATAAAAAATCTGGCGCTTCTAAATCTAAAGTGCGTCCGCTTTTCTTAAAACCCAAAATCAAATTCCAAGGGGTCAGACTTTTCTTCATCAGCAAGTGTTTGTTTCGACCACCATAAACCCAATTCATCCTGATAATGAATTGGACCATAGGGAGGGTCATAATTCCAAAAAATCCCATTGGTGAAATCATCACACCAGTCATCTACTCCCTTTGCTGCAATCTCAGAAACAATACGTCCTTTTGCAGCAGCAATCTCTCGACGCATCAAGTTTTTCATCTCAGCTGTCTTACCGCCATTTTGCGCAATCCAGTTTTGAAAAAAAACATAATTCACCCGCACGTAATCAGCTGTGCATGTTTTTTCTGCGTAGCGCGCCGCGGCGTAAGTTGCCGCAATAACCGACGCATCCTCTCCAATTGACCCATGGGCAGCAGCCCCCCCTCGAGCGATCGCCCCAGAACTCTCAGATCTTGGACGCAATGTCGGCATGGGCGCGACACCATAAGACTCCGCGAATGCAGATGTTGATAGGAAGGAAAGTAGAAGAAGAATTTTTCTCATATCAAATCTTGGCAAATGGATAAGTTGGAGGATTGTGCGCGATTCAATGGAGAAAAGGAAGGCTGGCGGTAATCTCGTTGTAGAAGGCGGCCCTTAAGTCAAATTTTTAATATGTGGCTGCAAGGAGGCCGCAAGAGCCAAAAGCGATCCTCAAATTCAACTAGTTCGCCATGACATTTCAGCAAGCCTTTCTACTTATGACTTCCGCCTATTTGAGATCCCCATCGAGGGATCAAAAGCTGGTCATTTCCTGCATATGCACAGGAAACGCCTCACGTTGGGATTGAGAGCAATCTGCGCCAGATCGCCATCCACCCTCCGGCGATAAGCGCCATAGCGCAGCCAAAAATTAAATCTATGTACATCGGCGGACGCTCAAATTTCAGTAATTGAGCAAAGTCAGGAAGATAGAGGCTCATCATCACGACAGCTGTCGCCACGCAAGCAATGACCCAAAAAACACTATTTTCTCGCGAAAAGATGGAGAGACCCTTTGGTAGAGCCGTTGATATGGCCAAGACAAGATTACCAAAAATCATTGTCGCAAAGGCAAGTCCACGCGCCTGATCTTCAGAGGCTCCAGTTTGATATTCGATCACATAAACGCTCAAAATCGCCAAGAGCAAGACACATCCTTGCATGACCCCGAGTAGGATCTCTCTCCTGCCAAATAAGGTTTCGTCCTTGGGTCGCGGCGGTTTCAGCATAGCGTCTTTCTCACCTGGCTCGCCCTCAAAAACCAGCGCACAGGTTGGATCAATCACCAATTCCATCACAATGACATGTGCGGGAAAAAGCAACGGCGGCAGGCCCATTATAATTGGTAGCAAAACAAGACCGGCGATAGGCACGTGGATGGCCATTACATAAGTTAAGGCTTTGCGTAGATTATTAAAAATTCGGCGCCCTAAACTAATTCCTGAAATAATGGATGCGAAACGGTCATCAAGTAGAATAATAGCCGCAGACTCGCGCGCGACATCTGTGCCACGCTCTCCCATCGCTATGCCAATATGGGCGGCTGCTAGCGCAGGTCCGTCATTAACTCCATCACCCGTCATCGCGACGACATGGTCATTGGCCTTGAAGGCCTCGACGATTGACAGTTTCATTTCTGGGGTAATCCGCGCGAAAACGCGAATATCGCGTATCCGCTCTGGCAAAGTCTCTTCACCAATCAATTTTATTATTTCGCCGGTAAAAACTCCGGCCTGGGTGTCAATACCTGCTTGCCGCGCAATTTCTAGCGCAGTCGCCGGATAGTCGCCAGTAATCATGGCGACAGCAATGCCTGCTTGACGCGCAATAGCGACCGACTCCGCCGCCTCAGCGCGAATAGGATCTTCAAAAGCAAGAAGCCCCAAAAACTCAAAGACTAACTCATCGACATTCTCTTGGGTTTCTTTAAGGCAGGCTGTGCGTGCAACAGCGAGGATACGCAGTCCGCGTTTCGCCGCGTGATCAATTTGAAGCTTAAGTGTTTTCTTTTGCTCTAACGATAAGGCGCATAGTGTGAAGATCGCCTCAGGCGCGCCCTTAGCGGCAAAGACGACGCCAGAAGATGATTTCCATTTTTGAATATAGGCCAAGCGGTCGGGACGCAGAGGATAAGTCTTTTCTGGCGCGCTTTCGAGCGTTAATTCCAGATTTTGCGCTAACAAATGAATAGCCCGATCCATCGGATCAACAGTTTTTAGAGCGCTGGCGCGCAAGGCGGTCAATACTAGAGTCTTAAGTTTATCACAATTAACCCCGTGTCGCTCGGACAGTTTCATGAACGCCTGGCCAAGCGAAAATTCAGTAACAGTCATAAGATTTTGCGTTAACGTGCCCGTTTTATCGACACATAGCATCGATATAGATCCAAAAGTCTCTGTTGCGGCCGCGCGTCTTACAAGAACATTATGCTGCGCCAACCGCCAGGCGCCCAGCGCTAGAAAGATCGCCAGCACCATGGGGAATTCTTCTGGCATTAGACTAATGGCCAGAGTTATGCCCGAGATGGCGCCTTCAAACCAATCCTGATGGAAGACGCCATAAGCAATCACAACAAGCAAAAGAAAGAAAAATGCAAGTAACCCAATTTTCCCAATCAATAATTTAGTGGTCTTTTGAAGCGGCGAAAGTTCTGGATCAATAAGAGACAAAGCGTGGCCAATCCGGCCGATTGCAGAAATTTCGCCGGTGCGGATTATCTGTGCTAAGCCCCCTCCCTGGGTAACAAGAGTCCCACTGTAGAGATAGGGCGTGCTTTCGCCGCCAGGCTCAGGAAACTCTGTTTCAATGAAAAGTTTAGTAGACATCTTTGTAACAGGCGCCGACTCTCCTGTTAGAAGACTTTCATCAACAAGCAACGCATCACCCGCTAAAAGAATTGCGTCAGCAGGAATACGATCTCCCTCACTCACGACGATCACATCGCCTGGAACAAGATCTTTTGTTGGCACACGCTGTTGCAGACCATCGCGCAAACAAGTTGAAACCGGCTCTGCTATTTCACGTAATGCTTGTAAGGCGCGCTCAGTTCGAAACTCTTGAAAGACGACGAGAGAAATAGTCGCCAATGCGCCAAAAACCATAAAGAGACCCTCGCCAAGATCTCCAACGAAAAGATAAAGCGCCGCCGCCACAAGCAACAGCATAAACATCGGTTCCCGCAATGTACGCTGAATAATATCAAAAACGCCAAGAGCTTGTTGGTGGGGTAAACTGTTTGCTCCGTAATTCTTTAATCTTGATGCCGCCTCTTGTGAGCTCAGGCCGTTTAGATTATGCGGGATCATATTTGAGCGGTCTCTTATTTTTAAAGGCCAATTAATAAATCTCAACGCATCTTAAGGATCAACAAATTCTATTATTCTAGATCTGCATTCAAGAAGTATAAAAGCCCCCTGTCGTTATCAAAATTAAAAAAAAGAATTTGAAGGAGAATAGACAAGATTTAAACAAATCTTCGCCACCCCACCTCCTATTTAACAAAGCCCATTCATATCCTATTCATGATAGGCGTTTGAATAAGTTAGCAAGGATTAGATCAAAGAGAATTTTTATGTCAGCAAGCTTTGTGGTGCAACGCTATAGTCCTGCGAGCCAGATCATTCATTGGCTTTCCGCGCTTTTTATCTGTTTAACTTGGGCCCTTGGATTGTTTGGCGATGAATTTCCTAAGGGGCCACTGCGGGAAACAGCCAATTTTATTCATATCTCGACAGGAGAAATCATCGCTTTTCTACTAATATTGCGTATAATTTTAAGGTTTTCCACGCCACAACCTGCTAAAGAGCCTAATAAACAAGCCCCTTGGCTAGAGTTGGTCGGGAGATTAATGCATCTCGTTCTTTATCTGCTTCTTGGCGCAGTCATTATTGCCGGCGTTATGACACAGTTTTCAAGTGGTAAGGCGCTTCCGGTCTTTGGTCTTTATGAGATTACCTCACCCTGGGGAAAAGACCGTGACTTGCGTCATTTTATTAAAGAGCTGCATGAATTCTTTGCCAACAGCCTCATGGCCCTTGCACTGCTTCACGCCAGCTTTGCCTTAGTTCATCATTATTTACTGCAAGATAATACCCTAAAACGAATGCTCCCGATATTCTTATTTAAGAACTAGCATTTACTCAAACATATGGTTTTTCATCAACACCAATCAGAGAAAGCCGAACGTCTTAATTTTTTTCATCTCATCAAAACAACCTGCGACATAAACGCCTGTAGTGCGTAAAATTACGTCCCTCGCATCGCCTTTAGGTCTATTTTTTTTCAAAACCCATTGGTTCAATTAGCCTTCAAATGCTTACCCGCCTCCAAGTGTGGCAATTTCGCGCATTGAGACCGCTTCTGCCGGTAAATTGATTTCGATCAATCAAATAAGATCTTTTGCGCTGTACAATTCTGGCGATGATTCCGAACTGGTTCATCGCCTAAGTCCCGTATTTTTAATTTTAAAACGACATTTTGCACCTGCACGAACCCTTCGTGCTCCCGCCCAAGGACAAAAATTATGGCGCGCTCCTCTCAGATTTTAAAAAGGATGACCGTTAGCGAGATTTCGCTCTCAGCAATTTTCATAGCGCTCGCCTTTGCTAGCGCTTTCATTTCGATAAAAGCCTATACGCCCGTCTTTGCTTTTCATGCGGCGCTTTTCTCACTTGGCTCCCTTGCCTCTATCTTTGCCATCGTTACTCATTATCGCTTGCGCTCAAGCGAACCAGTCGCCCAAATGATTGATGGGCGACCCAATTATAATTATGGCCCAATTAAATTTACGGCTATTGCTGCTCTTTTCTGGGGGATTGCCGGATTTCTGGTTGGCCTTTATCTTGCGCTTGAGCTTGCCTATCCGCAATTTAATCTCGATTTGCCTTGGACAAATTTCGGAAGACTGCGCCCTCTGCACACTTCAGCAGTCATCTTCGCCTTTGGCGGCAATGTATTATTAGCCTGTTCATTCTATATTATGCAGCGCACATCACGTGCGCGCATAGCAGGCGTAATCGCCCCATGGTTTGTTGTTCTTGGTTATAATTTTTTCATAGTCATCGCGGGCACGGGCTATCTTCTGGGTGTGACGCGCGGTCATGAATATGCAGAGCCTGAATGGTATGCCATTCTTTGGCTCGTGATCGTCTGGGTCACCTATCTCTTCGTCTACTTATTCACGCTGGCTAAACGCACTGAACCTCATATCTATGTGGCGAATTGGTTTTTCCTTGCCTTTATTGTTACCGTCGCCGTACTCGTCCTTGGTAATAACACCGAAATCCCGATTTCGCTGTTTTCTTCGCAATCCGTCATTGTTTGGGCAGGCGTCCAGGATGCAATGATCCAATGGTGGTATGCGCATAATGCCGTTGGATTTTTTCTGACGGCCGGATTTTTGGGTATCATGTATTATTTCATACCCAAACGCACCGGCAGGCCTATTTACTCCTACCGGCTCTCCATCGTGCATTTTTGGTCGCTGATCTTTCTTTATATTTGGGCCGGTCCCCACCATCTTCACTATACCGCGCTTCCTGACTGGGCGCAGACATTGGGGATGATTTTTTCTGTTGTTTTATGGATGCCCTCCTGGGGCGGCATGATCAATGGCGTGATGACGCTTTCTGGCGCTTGGGACAAATTGCGCACTGATCCCGTATTGCGCATGCTTGTGGTTTCTGTGGCTTTCTACGGCATGTCAACTTTTGAAGGCCCGCTCATGTCTGTGAAAGCTGTCAACTCTCTCTCTCATTATACTGACTGGGGCATTGGACATGTGCATTCCGGCTCTCTTGGCTGGGTGGGATTTGTTTCCTTTGGTGCGCTTTACTGTCTTATCCCATGGGTCTGGCGCCGACAGTTATATTCTCTCAAACTCGTTAATTGGCATTTCTGGATCTCAACCATTGGCATTGTTTTTTATATTTCCGCCATGTGGGTCGCAGGCATCATGCAAGGATTAATGTGGCGTGCATATACCCCACAAGGATTTCTCGAATATTCCTTTGTTGAAACAACAGAAGCCTTGCATCCTGAATATCTCATTCGCGCAGCTGGCGGCGCGCTATTTCTAATTGGCGCATTAATCATGGTTTATAATATTTATCGCACCATCGCTTCGCCAATGATGGATCTTTCAGAAGATATCGTCCTATCCCCGTCACCGGCTGAGTGAGAGGAAAATTATGTCGCAAAACGTAAACCACTCGCCAATAGGCGGATTACAAAGATTAATGGAAAGAAACTCCATTCTTCTTGTTGTCGCTATTTTGATACTTGTTTCTATTGGCGGCGTAGTCGAAATTGTACCGCTCTTTTATCTCAAAAATACCATTGAAAAGGTTGAGGGCGTTCGACCCTATAGCCCACTCGAGCTCGCTGGATATAACATCTACGTACGCGAAGGTTGCTATACATGACATTCGCAAATGATCCGACCACTTCGCGATGAAGTAGAACGTTACGGTCATTATTCGCTCGCAGCTGAAAGCATGTATGATCATCCCCATCAATGGGGCTCGAAGCGCAATGGACCCGATCTTGCGCGCGTTGGAGGTAAATATTCTAATGATTGGCAGCGCGATCACCTTCGTAATCCGCGCGCAATGGTCCCGACATCCATTATGCCAGGCTATCCCTTCCTTACAAAAACTCCATTAAATGCAGAGCATATCGCAGAACAAATGCGCACGCTTCGTATCGTCGGCGTTCCCTATACGGATGCACAAATTGAAAATGCCCAGATAGATATTCTAGCTCAAGGCACCCTCGACCATTCTGGAGCGACCACACTAAACCAACGTTATCCTAGCGCGATTATCAATGATATCACCAGTGAAAACGGCATAACCGAAGAAGACGCTTTGATTGCCTATCTTCAACATCTTGGAGTTTCTGTAGATTTTAAAATCTACAACGACAAAGCAAATATTCGGTGATTTCATGGATAAAGACATCACTCATCTTGTTTCTACCTATGAAAGCTGGCGCGCCTTTTCGGCCTCGTGGGGACTGATTTTCTTTGGATTAATTTTTTCATGCGTGATCGCTTATGTCTTTTGGCCATCGCGTCAAAAAGGGTTTGAAGCCGACGCTTTGATACCGCTGCGGGAGGATGACGATGTCTGACAAGAAAAATGACAAATCTAAAGTCAGAATCGACGCCCATAGCCGCATGCCTACAACCGGACATCAATGGGATGGCATTGAAGAGTTAAATACCCCCCTGCCGCGCTGGTGGGTCTGGACATTTTGGCTTACGGTCCTCTGGGCTATCGCTTATGCAATTGCCTATCCCGCCTGGCCAACGCTATCGGGAGGCACAAGTGGATTATTTGGATGGAATTCGCGCAGCCAACTCGCGCAAGAAGTTACAGAATTAAACGTCACACGCGCACCAATATTTGCAAAACTTAAAAACGCATCTCTAGAGGAAATTGAGGCCAATCCTGATCTCCTATCGGCGGCGCGCATGGTTGGCGCTGCTGCCTTCGCCAATAATTGCGCCGCCTGTCATGGGGTAGGCGGCGGGGGCTCTAAAGGCTACGCCAATCTCAACGACGATGATTGGATATGGGGCGGTCATCTCAATGAAATTCGGACAACGATTGAACATGGGGCGCGTTGGGATACCGACAAAGCAACCCATAGCGCGTCAATGCCCGCTTTTGGCCGTGACGGCCTGCTCACTGCGGATCAAATATCAATCCTAGCCGATCACGTGCGCACATTTGCAGAATTGCCAGACGCTAAAGCGCCAACTGCTGAGGGTCAAAAACTCTATGATGATAATTGCGCCGCCTGTCATGGAATAGAGGGTAGAGGCAATATTGAAACGGGCGCACCTAATCTGACCGATGCAATATGGCTTTACGGTTCAGATAAACCAACAATTATTTCGCGTATTAAAAATGGCGGCGGCGGCGTCATGCCCGCTTGGAGCGAAAAATTGGATGAAACAACGATTAAAGCGCTGAGTGTTTATGTGCATTCACTCGGCGGAGGACAATAATTCCCAGCGATTACGTAGAAATCGCTGAGCAATCAATCGTGCTGGAACCTTTGCCAATGTCCCTGATAGAGTCACAGGATACGCTTCTTGGGATCGAGCCTTTCGTCGAACCTGCGCATCGTATTTATCCCAAAAAAATTGATGGCCAGTTTCGACGCATCAAATGGTCAATACAGTTTTTGACTCTTGGGATTTATTATCTCCTCCCCTTTGTGCGCTGGAATCGCGGACTTAATGCCCCCTCTCAAGCCGTTCTAGTAGATCTCCCGCATCGAAAATTTTATTTCTTTTTTATCGAAATTTGGCCGCAAGAATTTTACTATGCGACGGGGCTACTCATCCTTGCTGCGCTTATATTATTTCTCATGAACGCCGTTGCAGGCCGTATTTGGTGTGGCTACATGTGCCCCCAAACTGTATGGACCGATTTTTTTATGACTACTGAGCGCTGGATTGAGGGCGACTCACGCGAACGCCTAAATCTCGATGCAGCGCCCTGGAGCCTCGATAAAGCGCGCAAGAAAATAGCAAAACACTTGATCTGGTTTTTGATCGCCTGGTGGACTGGCGGCGCCTGGGTTCTTTATTTCGCTGATGCGCCAACGCTTGTGCATAGTCTTGCAACATTACAAGCTGGGAGTGGCGAAGCCTATTTATGGATTTTAATTCTCACATTCACTACTTATGTATTTGCCGGCGTTATGCGCGAGAAACTTTGCCTACATGCTTGCCCCTGGCCAAGAATACAAGCCGCCTTAACAGATGAATATGCGCTCAATGTCACCTATCGCTATGATCGGGGCGAGCCTCGTATGTCGCTTAAACAGGCCAAAGCTCTCCGCGCGCAAAATCTTCACGCTGGCGATTGTGTTGACTGCGGACAGTGTGTTGCTGTTTGTCCAACGGGCGTCGATATCCGCAAAGGCTCACAACTTGGCTGTATACAGTGTGGCTTATGCATAGACGCTTGTGACGCGATCATGACTAAAATACACCGCCCAGCCCGGCTCAGTGGTTATGATACCGATCTCAATGTGAAACATCGTCAATGTGGCGCAGCAGAGACCTATAAATTATTTCGTCCCCGAACCATCATCTATCTAGCGCTCATTCTTGCAATCGGCGGTTTCATGACACTGAATCTGGCCACGCGCAGCGACGCCCATGTCAGTATTTTGCATGATCGCAATCCTACTGCTGTTCGCTTGAAAGACGGCGGGACGCGCAATGGCTATACAGCTCGATTTTCTAATATGAAAAATACCCCACGAAAATTTACCCTTGAAGTTATAGGCGTCACCAATCTCCATGTTGATGTGATTGGCGAAGAGAAGAAAATTGATGGAAAAATCTTAATTGAAATTGGTCCTGACCAAACGCAGGAAACGCGCATTCTGGTGGCAACGCCGCAAGAGAATGAACATAAAAATCAAGCTTCCCTTACTTTTCGCCTAACAGATCCCGACAGCAACCAAATAATTGACGTTAAAGATAGTTTTATTTGGCCCTAGTAAATAAGACTTGCGAGTAAGTTAATGACGCAATCAAGCCATCCGATCAGTAAGACGCCGTTAACTTCTGATTATATTCCAGGAGGCCGCCCACTTAATGGATGGAAGGCACTTACAATTTTTTGCGGATTATTTTCTATTGTATTGATTGCCAATGGAGCCTTGAGTTATTTTGCAATCAAAAGTTTTAGCGGCGAAGTTATACCCCACCCTTACGAACATGGGCTTGCCTATAATCAGGAAATCCGAGCAGCACGAGCTCAAAATAATAGAAATTGGCGCGTTGACGTCGCGCTTACTAAAATATCGTCAGATCAAACGGAAATATCTATTATAGCCCGAGATAAAAATGGAAATGCGCTTCAGCATTTAAAGTTTGACGCAGAAATAGAAGCACCAACCAGTCTAGCAAAAGACATTCGCTTATCTTTTGAGGAAAAAGATCCTGGTCATTATGTCGGCGTCTTTGCGCTTCCACCCGGCCAAAGAGATTTAGTTTTAACTGCAAGCCAGTCGGGAGAAGAAGTTTTTCGCTCCCGAAACCGACTAGATCTGCACTAGACTAAAAAGGACATAACTCACTTATGACCGCTGCCGTCGATTATTCAGCGCTCGCTATAACATTAGAAAATGGCCATAAACGTTTTGACGCGGCCGTTGACGGGATGACCTGCGCGGCATGCATAGGCGATATTGAGAAAACGCTCCGCGATCTTCCTGGTCTTTTATCTGTTCGGGTTAATTATACTAATCGCCGTATAGCATTAGAATGGCAAGATGAAACCTTTTTGCTCGAAACAGTCTTCGATCGCTTAAGACTTAAAGGCTATCAACTGTATCCTTTCGAGATTGCTGAGCAAGAGCGTCAAGAAAACGAGACCACAAAATGGCTCTTGCGATGCCTTGCAATTGCTGGCTTTGCCGCAATGAATATTATGCTGCTCTCTGTTGGAATATGGATTGGCGGCGATATTGATCCAACGACCCGCGACCTCTTTCATGGCGTTTCAGCGCTAATCGCACTGCCTGCTACGGCTTTTGCCGGCCAACCCTTCTTTATCAGCGCCTTCACAGCTCTGCGCGCGCGTCGCTTAAATATGGATGTGCCGATTTCTCTTGGCATATTACTAGCTTTGATCATGTCTGTTTATGAGACAGTAACCCACGCCGATCACGCCTATTTTGATAGCGCGACAATGCTACTGTCATTTTTGCTTTTAGGACGCTTCCTTGACCATATCATGCGTCAAAGAACCCGTGCTGTAGCGGCTAATCTTGCCGCCCTACGCGCACCTGTCGCTTGCGCCGTGTCTAAAAAAGGCGTTGAGCAACTCATCCCCGTCTCTCAGCTCAAGCCAGGAGATTTAATCCGGATTAGACCTGGAGAACTTGTCGCTGCTGATGGTGAAATTGTCTCTGGCGCATCCAGTCTTGATGAAAGTCTTATTACCGGCGAGACAATGCGCCGTACGGTCTCATCCGGTGACAGGATTTATGCTGGCAGTCTTAATTATGAAGGCTCACTCTTATTGTGCGTCATGACTGAAAATGGCGCTAGCTTACTTGATGAAATTGAAAATCTACTTGAAAATGCCCTCAATATGCGATCTCGCTACATGCGTCTTGCTGATCGCGTTTCGCGACTTTACGCCCCGATGGTGCATATCGCAGCACTAACGACAGCGCTTTTTTGGCTTGCTAATGGCTCCAGTCTGCATGACGCTTTAATCACCGCCATTTGCGTGCTGATCATCACCTGCCCTTGCGCCCTCGCCCTTGCGGTGCCAGCTGTTCAGGTCGTCGCGAGCGGCGCCCTATTTCGTGCAGGCGTTTTGCTTAATAACGCCGATGCGCTTGAACGCTTGGCGGAAGCCGATACAATTGTTTTTGATAAAACCGGCACATTAACAGCGCCCTCTCAAAGAATTATCAATTTACACCAGATCCCTTCCTCACTTGTTGATCTTGCTGCTAATCTCGCTCGCGCCAGCACGCACCCACTTGCGCGCGCCATAGCAAGAGAACGCCCAGTCGGCATATCTCTGGAGGCAAATGAGGAACAAGGATCTGGCGTTTCAACGCTGATTAATGGATTAGAAGCACGGCTTGGATCTGCTCATTTCTGCGCAATGGAAGAAGATGTCCAAAAACTCGGCCCGTTAGATCCCAGCGTTTCTATAGTAGCCTTTCGTTATGGAACCGAACGGGCAATCTTTCAAATCCAACAAAAACTACGTAGCGACGCTGTTGAGACGATAGATCATTTACGCCAACTAGGATTTGAAATTGAAATTCTTTCAGGTGATCGCATCGAAGTAGTTGAAAAAATTGCCTGCGCGCTTTCTGTCGATAATTGGCGTGGGGCGCTGAAGCCAGCGGATAAGGTTGCGCGATTAACTGAACTCGCCCAATTGGGAAAGAAAGTGCTCATGATTGGCGATGGCTTAAACGACGCGCCAGCACTTGCAAGCGCTTATGTTTCAATTTCGCCAATTGACGCAACAAAAATTACCCAAGCTGCGGCCGACGCCGTTTTTCTCGGCGAGCCATTATCGCCAATTATACAGACTATTCGATTAGCCCGTCGGGCGCGTCGATTGATGTGGGAAAATCTAGCCCTATCGGTGATCTATAATATTTTTGCTGTTCCGCTCGCCATGGCGGGGCTACTGACGCCGCTGATTGCCGCCGCCGCAATGTCAGGATCTTCCCTACTTGTGACGGTCAATGCGCTGCGCGCAGGCGATGGTTTGGCTCTTAATAAAAAAACAGAAGAAGAAGTCTTTCGTATAGAAACATCGACCGCAGGATCATTGCCGTGACGATCCTCCTTCTCTTAGTGCCTTTGGCCTTATTGCTCGGACTGATTGGTCTTGCCGCCTTCATGTGGTCATTGCGAACAGGACAATTTGATGATCTCGACGGCGCGGCGCATCGTGTTTTGATGGATGATGATGTCGAAGAGAAACAAGGCTGATGACGCAATCAATAGAAACACAGATGCGCATTGGACAATTGGGATGCGCTTGTCCAGCATCCCTCGTTCAAGAGGAGAGCGTTAATCATCGCTTTCTGCTGACTGC
>OMIO01000165.1 GCA_900299115.1 Methylocystaceae bacterium
CTTTAGAGATCGCTATCACGCAAGCGATGATTGGGGGCTTGTGAAAAATAATGCAATCGCCTTCGATGGCGGGTGGCGGATCTATTCGAGCGGTCCAGGCGTTTACACGAATATTTTGATTCAACAAGCCCTTGGCGTTCGACGTTATTTTGGCGAGAGGATCGTTAAACCAACTTTACCAAGCTCTCTTGGGTTCAGTCTTGAGTGGCCTGAGCGGCTTGGCGGCGCGCAGCATAAGCCGTGATGAAGGCGCCATAGCTCCAAGTAAGATGTTTTGCGGAAGTTTGTAGGCCAGTTTTTTGATCGAATTGTTCAGAAAGATCGCCGCTTTCAGGCGTATAGGTCTGAACCATACGTAAAATGGCGTCGCCGCGTGCGCGTAATGCATTCATTTGCGCTTGTGGAGACGTCTTTTCTGTAACGCCAAGGCGCGCACAAAATCTCGTGTTCTCAGCCGCGATATGCAACTCACCGCCTTTTTGCAGCGCAGAGGCTAATTTGTAATAGAATTCTGCCGCCGCAAGCGTTGAGAAGAAGTAGGCGCCCCCGCTATAATAGACATCATTTTTATAGCGTCCCATAGCTGGACCATGATCATCAGCTCGAGATTGGTTGATTAAATACTCACTTTCAAATAATTCCTCCAAAGCCGTTATTGTCGCTTGAACTTGTACATCTACCACACTGTGTGGACCGAAAAGCCGCGCTGTATGAATGACAGCGAATATGACCGCAATATCAAGACCTTTATCATTGTTGCCTTGCTCAACATTAAGACGAGATCGTAAATAGCCAAGAGACGTATCCCAATAAGCGGCAAGCTGTTTCGTTAAGTCATCGCAATTTTTCCGATAATCCTTCGCACGCGTATGATCGTCTTTTAGCGTCAGCCACTCCGCGCCTTTCTCTAGCGCTTCACATTGGACAAGTTGCGTATAATAGTGAAATCCCTTTTCTTCTTCCCAAATGTCAAAGCTCATTTCCTTAAAATGTTGGTTAGTAAAATCGAGATTCTCAATCAGGAGTTCTTCAATATCCTTGTATAATGCTGTGTCTAAAGCGGGATCGCTTTTAAGCCAGCGCAGTAAGGTAAGGATTAAGAGCGCGGGTCCGTCCATTTGAGGGCGCGGCCAACGCGTGACATCAAACATTCCGTCAGGGTTAACCCGTGTTTCTGCAAAAATCGCCTTGTTAAAGATTTGAGCGATTTCTTCTTTGGGGCGCAAATATTGTAAAAAATCCGGCTGTGTTGGGCTTTCATAATCATGGCATTGCAGAAAGATGCGTCCATCTAAATTTTGGAGTTTGCGGGTGAAATCAACAAACTCTTTTAATTTTTCAAAAGCTTTTTTTTTGTCAATCAATCCCTGCTCATAAGCAACCCGCAACGCGTCCATGACAAGGGCTGAATCGCGAAACCAGTGAAAGAAATAATCTGGATCAGGGTCATAAGAAGCTGGGACGGGAGAGGCGAGAACCGACCCCAACTGGGGAATGATTCTTTGGCCAAAGCCCGGGCGCTCTTTTACGATTGTAGTGGCCGAAATGGCGCGCAGCATTGCTCTAGCGGCAAATTGCGCTTCTCTTTCTGTCCAATCGTTGAGTGAGCTCACGAGAGATAGGGACTCTTAAATCCAAGTTTTTTCATTCCCTGCTGAATCTCGGGAATTCCCATGAATAACTTCCATAATAAGCCTGAACGATAATTTTCAATCATAATGATGATTGGCGCCTGACTAATCGCGAGGAATGTATCCGCATACCAATCATGCTGAGGGCTAAACCCGTCAACAAAACCAAAGCGGCCCCAAAGTCGATCGCCTAAATCTTCATAAAAATGACGCAGCGCCGCCATTGCTTGATCTGGCGCATAGCAGAAACTGGATAGCGCCGCACTTGGATTAATAACGCCCAAATCATTATCAGGCGCGCTCGCTGCATAGCCAGTAACAGCATCGCCGGCGCTTAAGCCCCAGCATTTTGGGCCATAACCCTTGTAGGATTTTGGGTTACGCACACAATAGGCATAATTAATCAGCGTATGATTAACATTTTGCCGCCAATAATCTGCATAAGCGTCACTCAATCCGCGTGGATCAATGCTGCCAAAAGAAAAATGCGCCAGAAAGAGCGGGCCGCCCCAGTCACAACCAAGGGGTAATTCAATGCCTTCAAAGCTGCGACGATTAAGAAACTGCCGTCCTTGGGTAAAGCCTTCGTGATAGGCTTGCGCTGGGATGCCATAGCGCGGCGCAGAGGCGGCAAGGACATATGTGATAAGACATTCATTCCAGCCGCGAATGTCATGATTGAGCGCAAAGCCGTTTGTGGGGCTCCAATGCCAGGTTAGGACAGTGCGGCCGCCTTGCGTATACCAATTCCATTCGACTTCTTCCCAAAGATAGCTGATGCGTTGGCGCAGGCGCAATTCCTCAGCGCTATCGCGATCAAAATAAGCGCGCGCACACAAGAGACCTTGGAAGAGGAAAGAGGTTTCAACAACATCGCCGCCATCATCCTTGCGGCTAAAGGGAATTGTTGCGCCCGTCGCGCCATTCATAAAATGCGGATACATGCCATGATAGCAGGTAGAACGATCTAGCACATTAAGCATGGCGTTTAAGCGTGCAACGGCCTCATCGCGTTTCACCCATCCCCTTTCGCAAGCAACAATGATCGTCATAACGCCAAAGCCAGAGCCGCCTACAGCAATGGCGTCATCGCTTGGATCAGTAAAACGATTGGTGCGATCGCGGGCAAGCCCGCTGATGGGATGCGCGCCTTCCCAAAAATAACGAAAGGTCTGGCGTTGCACGAGATCAAGCAATGCTTCGTCGGAAAGATTTTTTTGTAAATCAGCTGAAGCCGTCATTCGTGAAAGCCTTTCGATTAAGCGGAAGTAGATGAGGAGGTTTGGGGGGGTATTTGGCCACTGCCACAAGCGGCTGCAAGATCAAAAGAGGGTCCCTGATGGTCAAGGGTTAAATGAAATTTTTGCGTGTAGAAAAGATTTTTATCATCTCCATCTCTAATGCCGATAACGCCAATATCTGCGAGCTCTTTTTCGCAGATCGATTTAATGAGCGCATTCGATTCAAACAAAGCCATGAGAGCGCCGTCAGAGACAACCCATTTAGGTCGATGCAATAAGATCCGTACAAACATGAGACATTGCTTTTCACCATAATTTAGTCGTCGATCCCATCGGTCTGCCGTGTCAATAAATTGGCGAAGATGCTCTAATCCGACATCATGAAATGCTTTATCAATTGTCGCGGCGTCATAGACATCATGTGAGTGCGGGTAGCTGATCGCAGAGCGAAGCGTTCCTGGAGGGATATATGGGCGCATCGGCAAAAACATAATTGCGTCAGAGGGAGGACGCGTAATCTTACCGCTTCCCCAAGGCCAAAGTCCGCCAAAGACGCGAAAAGCGAGCGCTTTTTCTTCGCCATTTTCACCAGTAATTAGAATCCTCTCGCCTGGTTTCATCTCAATACGCGACTGACTCAACTTAAGAGAGCCTGTGGCGGTGGCGATTTGTAAATTATCAATAAGAATCGTAGCGTCGCCTGAATCTTCAAATTCAATACGATTTTCATTTTGCGCCAGAATATCCATTTTCAACATCGTGCTTCTAAAGCTTGCTACACGCAGCATTGTTGCCCGCCAATCAGCAATATTGGCAAAATTATCGACAAACCAGCGCAGAGATTGTTGAACCTGGTTAAAGGCGCCAACCACGACCATCAATTCACCAAAGCTCATTGAGCCTTGAAAATAGGCTGGCGCTGCAACCAATATGGGCGCGACGATCGTAAACCAGCCGTAACCTGCAGTGACCCAGGTCAATCGCGTAACCGCCTTGACGATGCGGCGAGAAACTTCGAGGACAGTTTCAAAGATTGTTGTAATGCGCGCCTTTTCATCTTCTTCGCCGCCGTTAAGCGCGACACCATCAATTTCTTCATTCACATGCACAAGCGCAAAGCGCATTTCAGCTTCATGCGCATAACGCTCAGCATTGAGATTAATCAAAGGCCTTCCTACTCGCCAACTAATGTAGGAGGCAACGCCTGCGTATAAAAGCGCATACCAAACCATATAACCGGGCGGTTGCGTAAAGAGGACGTGATCACCAAGCTTAAGCACATCATGACCAGACAGCGACCACAAAACGCCAATAAAACTGGCAAGCAGGAGTGACGATTGAAGTAGACCAATGCTTAAGTCGGTAGTGAGTTCCGTGAGATGTTTGGCGTCTTCATGAATGCGTTGATCTGGATTTGCGCCAATTTCTCCTGCATATGAAAGAAGAAAGGCGCGTCTTGGCGCAAGCCAATCTGAAATAAGATCATCAACGAGGCTTTCGCGTAAGACGACCTTTGATGTTTGATTGAGCCGCATTTGTAAAACATTAAAGACCAGCAAGATGCTCGCCAGCAAAGCAAAAACACCGAGTTGCTGGATGAAAACTGTTAAATTCTTATTCGCAAGCGCATTATAGAAAGGCTTATTCCACGCATTGAGTTGCAATTGGGCGTAGGCTGTCCCAGCAATGACGCCGATGAGCGCAAAAATGAGTTGGATAATCTTATTGCGCTCTGGCGATGTCCAAAGCACATTGATCATGCCTAAGGTTTGGGCGGCGAAACCATCGTGATTTTGGGCGTTTGGGCTAGCTGCGTCTTTGCTTGTGGTGTTGGATTGCTGCGCCATAAAAACCAATCCGTTCCTTCTTGCTTTTTTCCCAAAAAATTGAGAAAGGCCGCTCGCTTTAACGAGAGCCGCTTTATAGCCCAAATGGCATGAAAAGCCTAAAAGCCGCCCTTGACTTAATTATTACTCTCACGCGAAAAAAATAGGGCTCTCTTTAAGGTTCAGGGAAGGCTTTGGGAGGGAATTCCCAGCTTTTTTGTCTGTTTAATCAATTTTTTTTACACTAAGACGGTTTTATGAAACGAGGGATGACTAAAGGCGGGTCGCCTTAGTCATCGGCACTCCGGTTTGGTGGAGAAGGTGTCTTTTTTGACAGGGTTTCAAGAGCGAGAATCGCTATAGGGGGAAACATTATTTCTATCCTCTGCCTCTTTTTAGATTAGCTTTGATTTAAACTATGGGGTAACTTTTTTTCCTTCGTCGCTGCGAAAGTAAAATATTATGCACAGTATTGAGGCCTTGCTCCAGTCGATGACGCTTGAGGAAAAGGCAGGCCAATTAAATATGGTCGCCTCTTTTCGCGCAGTCACGGGCCCAGGCGAAATTCAAGAAGTTGACGAGTCTATTCGTTTGGGGCGCGTTGGCAGTCTTTTAAATATTTGGGGGCGCGAAGAAGTTGTCCGCGTACAGCGCATAGCGCTAGAGGAAAGTCGGCTGGGCATTCCCTTATTGCTCTGTCACGATATCATTCATGGTCATCGTACGATTTTTCCCACTCCCTTAGCAGAAGCTTGCTCGTTTAATCCCGCATTATGGGAACAAACAGCCCATGCCGCCGCACAAGAGGCCAGAGCGGAGGGCGTCGCGCTAACTTTTGCGCCAATGTTGGATATTGCGCGCGATGCGCGCTGGGGGCGCATGGTAGAAGGACCAGGTGAAGATACATGGCTCGCAGCGCAAATTGGCGCTGCAAAAACACGGGGATTTCAGGGTAAAGACTTAAATTTTACCACCTCTCTCGCTGCAACAGCCAAGCATTTTGGCGCCTATGGAGCCGTCACAGCGGGGCGCGAATATGCCTCTGCGGATGTGTCGGAAAGAACATTACTTGAAGTCTATCTTCCGCCTTTTGCAGCAGCCATCGCCGCGGGCGTTGCTGCAATCATGCCTGCTTTCAATGATATCGCCGGTCTTCCTATGACCGCCAATGCGCATTTATTAAAAGATATTTTGCGTCAACGTCTTGGATTTAAGGGCGTTGTTATTAGCGATTATAATGCCGTGGCGGAGTTACTCAATCATGGCGTGGCGCAGGATCTTTTTGAGGCAGCCGTTTTAGCGTTTAATTCTGGCGTCGACATCGATATGACCAGCAATGCTTTTATTAACGCATTGCCGCTCGCTGTTGATCGAGGGCGCGTTTCGTTGCATGAAATTGATAGTAGTGTGCGTCGTGTTTTACATCTCAAAGAACGCTTAGGCCTTTTTGATAATCCCTACCCACGAGACCCTTCTCCTTCAAAAATCGTAAAGAAAGACCAAGATCTGCACCGATCATTGGCGCGACAAGCCGCGCAGGAGTCGATTGTTCTTTTAACAAACAAAGATCAGCTATTGCCACTTCAAGAGACGTTAACGCATCTTGCAATGATTGGCCCCTTTGCTGATGATGCTGCAGCGATGCTTGGGTCTTGGGCTTCGGCGGGTCATGAAGAAAAAACGGTAAGCTTTTTTGAAGGCGTTCGAACGGCGCTGCCAAACTGCCATCTTGAACTCATTGCCGGCGTTGATGCTATAAAAGAAGATATTTCAGAAATTAGTCATGCTCTTGAAGCGTGTCGAGAGGCGCAAGTCATTTTATTATGTCTTGGCGAAACCGCTGAAATGAGCGGCGAGGCTGCAAGTCGCACTGATATTGGGGCGCCTGGCGCGCAGCGGGCCTTAGCAGAAGCTATTTTTAATTTGGGTAAACCCGTAATTGTGCTGTTAACATCAGGTCGCCCGCTTGCGGCGCCCTGGTTATTCGAGCGCGCCGACGCGGTCTTAGCGACGTGGCAATTAGGGAGTGAAGCCGGCCATGCTCTAGCTGATATTTTATTTGGCGCAGTAAATCCAACCGGACGATTGCCGATTTCATGGCCGCGAGCAGTAGGACAAGCGCCAATATACTACAATCAACGCGCTACAGGACGCCCAACTGAAATAGGCGTGCATTATTCAAGTTGTTACATTGATATGCTCGCCACGCCACAATTTCCTTTTGGCCATGGCCTGTCTTATAGCCTATTTTCACTCTTAGAATTTTCCTGTTTAACGCCGCTTGTGAAGCGCGGCGGTTGCGTAGAGGTTGGCGTGCGGTTGCGCAATAATGGGTCACGCTCTGGGGAAGCCACGCTCTTTTTCTTCATTCGCGATCTTGTCGCAAGCGTCGCGCGACCCGTGTTGGAATTGAAAGGCGTGAAAAAAGTTATTCTTGCTCAAGGCCAAGAAGAGCAAGTTTCATTCTCACTTGCTGTTGAGGAGTTGGCCTTTATTGGTCGCGAGCTCGATATGACGTTAGAGGCAGGGCGCTTTGAGATTTTTGTCGGTCAAAGCGCTGACCCCGCGGGACTACTCAAGCAAAGCTTTGATTTAAGCCTTTGAGGCGCTCGCGTTTTTGAAAACGCCAGAGAGAAATGCTTGCGCTTCCTTTTGAACTTGCTCGAGATGCGCCTGGCGTTGAAAGCTTTCAGCGTAAAGTTTATAAATTTCCTCTGTGCCGGAGGGTCGGGCCGCAAACCAGCTCGATTTTGTAACAACTTTTAAGCCGCCAAATGCAACGCCATTGCC
>OMIO01000166.1 GCA_900299115.1 Methylocystaceae bacterium
ATTTTTCCGTCAATCGTATGCTGACGATGGACTCTGTTAAAATGCGACTTGATCGCGAACATGAGCTCTCTTTCATTGAATTTAATTACATGTGCTTACAGGCCTATGATTTTGTCGAAGTCAATCGACGTTACGGCGCGCTCCTGCAAATGGGCGGCTCGGATCAATGGGGAAATATTGTTACTGGCTTAGATCTAGGACGCCGGATGGGCTCTCCTCAACTTTATGCCCTGACCTCTCCTCTGCTAACCACCGCCTCAGGCGCTAAAATGGGAAAAACTGCGGCAGGCGCCGTCTGGTTAAATGCTGATATGCTTTCGCCCTATGATTATTGGCAATATTGGCGCAATACTGAAGATGCCGATGTCGTTCGTTTCCTTAAGCTCTTTACATTTTTGCCGATTGACGAAATCACGCGCCTTTCTAGGCTACAGGGCGCTGAAATCAACGAAGCAAAAAAGACACTGGCGACCGAAGCAACTGCTCTCATTCATGGTCGTGAAGCTGCAGAAAAATCTGAAGAGACAGCGCGTACGACATTTGAGCAAGGCGCATTGTCACTGGCTCTGCCGACAATTTCCCTGCCCTCATCAGAAGTTGCGGCTGGATTAGGCGTTTTATCCGCCTTTGTGAAAGCCGGACTTGTCGCCTCGACAGGCGAAGCGCGACGTCAGATTAAAAGTGGCGGCCTACGCATCAATGATGAGATTATTACAGATGAACGCAGAATAATTACGCAAAAAGATTTCAGCGATACAGGGGTCGCCAAACTTTCTCTTGGCAAGAAAAAACACATCCTACTGGATTTCAATTAAGAGGCATCGACCCCAATAATCGAAAAGATTATTGAGCGCCCGGCATATGCGCTGTACCATCGATGACGCCCAAAATTTTGCGCATTAAACCAGGAGCAAGCGCTGACAGCGGATTTACCGTGATCACGGGCGAAGAAATTGCGCCTGTAAGCCGATAGTTAAGCGCAAAGATGCCCTCATGCTGCCCGCCAGAAATTAACACCCCGAGAACAGGTATATTAGAGAGCAAACTATTGAGCGCATAGGCTGGGACATAAGCCCCGGCGATATCTAATTTATCATGGGGCATGTCAAGAAATCCATCGAAGGTCAATCCGATAGCGGGTCCCGATAAAACACCCTCTTGAATAGAGAGACGTCCTGCGTTCCATGAAAAATCTGCAAGCAATTGGCCAACGTCAACCGACTCAGGATCAAATCGCGCATTGCCTCGTTCATCAATCCGCGACGATCCGCCCTGCGCCATTAACTGACGCATCATTGGCTCGCCTTTTACGTAGAAATCATGAATTTTAAGCGAACCGTCGGCCCGATCCTGGCCAATTTGTATTGTCGCGGAGATTTCACCACTCTCCATCTTGCGATAGAGATCAAGAAAAGACAGTAGTGATCCAGCGTCATGCGTCGCAATTTCAAGTTGTGGTAGATTATTCTGGTTTCTAGCAATTGTCGCAGCGATCTTTTCTTGGCCAAAACTTCCGCCAAAAGCCAATGACCGTGGAGCGCCACCCCGACTTTCAAGCTTTAGCTCTACATTGGAAAGAATTTGCTTGTTATGTCCCGTGACAATTGGAGACTTAAAATCAACATCAAAATCCCCAAAAGATACGGATGCCTTGTGGGGGACATTTTTTTTATCTGAAGCAGTAATTTTTACATTAGGCGGATTAGTCGAGCGCTGATGGAGCGCGCCTGCCCGAATGATCGTGCCAAGCATTGGACGCGCATCGACATTTGCGCCTCTTACTGTGAATTTTGTTACATCTCCATTTTTCAAGATATCAATTTTCATATCATCGCCCTGGGAGAGGCGCAGAGGAGATAGCTTACCAGATTGAAGAACGCCTTCTTTTGACAGTTCGATAACGCCTTGCGCAACAGAAGCGCCAGATTCAAAATTAATTTGATCGATTAAAATATTTTCACCTCGTCGCACAAGTTTAAATGCGGCCTTTCCTGGCGTTCCGGCTGTTTTCACTAACCCTGGTATAGGGTTTTCGAATGCGGCGCGCGTAAAGTCTAATTCAATATCTGTATTGAGCTCGTCTATTGGTAGAGGAGTTTTTACCAGAGCTGCTATTGAACCTGTTAAACCTTCTATCGCAAAACCGGCGCGCTGACGCGCCGCCTCATCAAATATGAAGTTTACTTGAGCTTGAGCAACGCCTTTGTCGCCAAACGCACGCTGAAGATCCATCGTTATAGGCGCACCGTAAATTTTACCCGAGCCATCAACTCTAAGGCCATTGGGGTTGGCGACCACATGCAAGGCGGCAGCTTCTAATTTTTCTTTGCCTATAAGATGTTCGACTGAGAGATCAGTTGTTGTCGCATCAACTGAAAATTTTGTATTTTCATCGCGCGCCAAATCACCCACTTCAAAATCTAAATGAAATTTGCCATCCAAGCGTCCCTTCAAATTTGACGCCTCTACAGGAAGGCTCGCGTAATCCTTAATCGTTGGAACATTTAATATGTCGGCCACCGCCTCGACATCGCCGCTCAACCGGATATCCAAAGTCGCTGGCGGCGGTTTTATGGCGTTGTCTGCTATCGCGAATTGCCCTTCGCTTAAACTGAGCTGGCGACCAGAGCTAGTTTCAAAAATTCCAGATCGCGCTTTAAAGCTCGCTGTCCGTCCTGTTACATGAAGAACGCCATTGATCGCGCTTATAGGCGCAAGACCAGGAATAACGTTTTCAACAACTGCGTCAATAATTTCTCCATCCGCTTGCACAGACTCATCTGGAGGCGGCCGTTCATATCTCATCGCAGTAATGGCAGCGGCGTCAAAGTCTCCTGATAATCTGGCATGCTTGATAATACCAGAAGTAACATGTTCAACGAACCAAACTCTTACAGGCGGCGTAACATGTGTTGGCCATAAGCGTGCAATTGATTTTATGCGCGTATTATCTGCGTCAAGATGATAGACAATACGAAATTTTTCTTTGAAATCTAAATAACCTGTTAAACGCGCATGAATATCTGGTCCAGAAAAAGCAAATTTATCAAATAAAATTTTTCCTTGCCCGTAATTCAAGCGCGCGTCTAACCTTCCCTCATTTACCTCAACAACTTCTTCAGTTGAGCGTTCAGGATAGACTTTACTCGGCTTGGAGAGATTGAGTGAAATCCGCCAAGAGTCGTCACTAAGAACCTTGTCACCTGATGTCTCTGGAGGCGGCTGGGCAAAGCCGGACATCGCCATATCAAATCCGCCAGCCTTAAAGTCTATTGGAGAGAGTTGTAATTTTTTCTGGTCATTATCCCAACGCAAACCCAATTCAATATGCTGGATCATGACAGGCTCATGATCGGGCTCGTCCAATCGAAAATACCCTTTGCCAACCTCAAGACGTCCCCCTGCGTTGAGCAGACTATTGTTTGGCGCTAGGGTGAAATTCATATCGACTGACAACGGCGCATCCGTATCAAAACCACTCAGCCGAAAGCCTCCAATTAAGGATATTTCGTCGATGGAGAGATCACGAATGGTCGCTCTAAATTCACGTTGCTTGCCAGGAGAACCATTTGCAAACGCATCGGCTGTCCAGCGACCGCTCGGTCCTGTCGCTCCCAGACTAAACAGCATTCCGCTGGCGCCTTTATCCAAGCTAAGGCTAACATCGCTATAATTAAATTTTCGATCATGCGTTTGATCATCTATCGAAAGACTGCCATGCAACACACCCACACGATCCAAGGAGCCAACAACGCTGGCGGGATCAGTGGCGAGATCCATAACTCCTTGCAATGCGCCCGCAATTATATTGAGCAAAGCGACATGATTAGAGGATTTAAGCGCATTGACATCTATAGCTGGTACATTGAGCGCTTTTGTTTCTAACTGCTCTGCGCCAGCAGAAATTGCTACTGCGCCATCTGCAAGAACAACAAGATTTAAATTTAAGTCCAACACCTCTAGACGGCGCGGAACAATTTTTCCCATTAACAGCGCTGCATAATTAAGCGACAACTGCGCACGAGGCGCTGCAATGATAGAATGTCCCTCAGATTGAATAACAAGGCCATCAACAGACAATGTTGGCCCATGTTCGAATTTACGATTGATGCGCCTGCCAATTTATAAGCGTATTTGCCGCCTGAAAGTTCATAAAGCGATGCGACGATTTCTGGCGCAAGCCAAGATAAATCAATTGGACCACGCGAAAGAAAAAGAAAAAATGAACCAATGCCAAGCGCTACGACAAAAATAACCGTCGCCAAGACCTTCAATAATAGTTTTCGAGTAGGCAGGCCCCTTCTTGACGCCTGTCTTTGCACGCTGCCGTCGCCGCCCTGATCTCGATCGGCGCCTTCACGCACGCTGTGGCGTTCCAACTAGCCTCGCTCTCGGCTTATCAGCCATCAAATTAATTATGTCAGATATGCGACTGACAGTGTCTTTTCGAAAGTGCCCGCTGAGGAATGGTTTTGCTTTCACGCCATTCATGACCCTTGCAAGAACAGCGAAGCGCTGCATTTATGCTACTGATATTAAGCGTGGATACGACAAAAGGATGGCGCCGCAACCATGAAAACAAATGCCAACAAAAAAGATTTGATCTCAGAGGGGGATCGAGCGCCGGTTTTTACGCTTCCGGGGGCTGGCCTTGAGAAAATTTCTCTTTCTAAATTCAAAGGCAAAAAAGTTGTTTTGTATTTTTATCCTAAAGACGACACGTCCGGCTGCACAAAAGAATCTATAGAATTCAATGAGTTAAAAGATAAATTTGCGCGCGCTGGAACTCTTGTTATCGGCATGTCGCCCGATCCTGTCGCGAAACATGTCAAATTCCAAGAGAAATATAAGCTGAGCCAACCTCTCGCGTCCGACGAAAGCAAAGAAACGCTTCTTGCCTATGGCGTTTGGATCGAAAAATCCATGTACGGTCGAAAATACATGGGCGTAGAACGATCCACCTTTCTCATTGATGAAAAAGGCAAAATCGCCAAAATTTGGCGTAAAGTTAAGGTGCCTGGCCACGCGGCAGAAGTCCTAGCGGCAGCCAAGGCGCTGAGTTAGTGAAAAAGCATTGGGGCTGACTTAGTCATGATCGTGGACAAGCTTTGGCGCTTTGTCGCTTGAAACGGGCTCTCCTGCCGCTTTTTTAGCTAAAAGCCGCGCCATATCCTGCGAACCCTGCTCCGCGGCAGGTAGGCCGGGCTTCAAAACAAGCGCCGAATCATAATCCGCCTTTGCGCGCGTAAAATCTTTTTTTCCACGCCAAGCATTCGCTCTGTTTACTAAAGCAGCGATGTATTTTTCATCAATTTTTAAAGCAGCGTCAAAATCTGCAAGCGCCTTGTCATAAAGAGACTTGGCATAGTAACAAGCGCCCCGCCCATTATAGGCTAATGTATTTTTTGCATCACGACGAAGGGCTTCTGAGTAATCTGAAATTGCCTTATCATGCTCGCCTAAAGCATGATATAGCGCGCCGCGCGCTAAAAAAGGACCGTTATTTTTCTTCTCAAGCTTTACAGCTTGAGTGAGATCATTCAGGGATTTTTCATTATTGCCCTGACTGCGCCAAGCAGCAGCGCGCGCAAGCAATGCGCTAACATTGCTCTTATCGTGATCAATAATTTGACTATAATCTGCGATGGCTTTGTCAAACTCTTTCTTCGCATAATAAGCAGCGCCGCGTGCGCTTAGTGCGACCAACGAAGAGGCGTCAATCTCCAAAGCTTTCGAGTAATCTAAAATCGCTTTTGAGAGATCACCTTTCGTTTGATAAGCGCTCGCTCGATTAATATAGGCGGCTAATTGATTATGCTTGGTTTCCTTAGCAGCTTCTGAAATAACTTGATCACATCCTCTTATTCGCTCGTCTGGATTTGTTGAACGACATAGGTTCCACCCCGGATTGACGCCATCATTTTCATGCTCGGCATAAGCCGATAGGGAATTAAGCGCGCTCACAAAGAAGACTGGCGTTATTTTTAGCCAAAATGCGCGATCGCGTTTAACGCTAAACATAGCTAACTCTCTTTCTAGAAGCGACATGAGGCACCCTACTCAATTAGGCGGGGACTGCAACGCCAAATTTAGTGTATTCCTAAGAAATTCAGAATAATGATAACCAGCCTGAGTAGAAGATAGTGGATGACAAAGAGAAATTACCCCCTACCTAGCGCATAATGTTGTTCTTAGCGCCAAAGAATGATTGGGTCTTTGGAAACGGTGACCAAATTTAAAAGTCGAGCCCTTAAATGAAGTTGCTTACAAATAATGATGAGCTTGCTGAGGTATGCGAACGGTTCTCACATCATCAATTTGTCACGGTAGATACAGAGTTTCTGCGCGAAACTACTTTTTGGCCAAAGGTATGCCTGATCCAAATCGCCTCGCCTGAAGAAGCAATCGCGATTGATACTTTGGCAGAAAATATTGATCTCACTCCTTTCTTCGCTTTGATGGCGAATCCAGCAATCGTCAAAGTATTTCATGCAGCCCGACAAGATCTCGAAATCATTTGGCGTCTTTCCCGACTGATCCCAACTCCACTTTTTGACACACAAGTGGCGGCGATGGTTTGCGGATTTGGCGAACAAGCATCCTACCTAGAGCTTGTGAAAGCAATTACCCGAGCCAATCTCGACAAATCATCACGATTTACAGATTGGTCACGCAGACCCTTGTCTGATGCACAAATTGAATACGCTATCGCAGACGTTACTTATTTACGCGACATTTATTCAACACTAATCGAGCGATTAACGCGAGCAAATCGTCTGGATTGGCTTGATGATGAGATGCAAATCCTCAGCTCTCCCGCGACCTACGAACAACATCCTGAAAATGCCTGGGAAAGACTGAGGCATAAAGTTCGCAAGCCACGTGACTTGGGCGTATTGATGGAGCTTGCTGCATGGCGTGAGCACGAAGCACAAAGTAAAGATGTGCCACGCTCTCGTGTTTTAAAAGATGATATTTTAGTTGAGATTGCGCAATCGGCTCCGCGATCAATTGAAGCTCTGGGTAATTTACGCGCTTTTCCAAAGGGAATGGAACGCTCACGCTCTGCCGCTGATATTGTCGCTGCGGTTGAACGCGGCCTAACGCGCGATCCAAATACAATTCCAAAAATTGAACGCGCGCGGCGCGGCGCCAATGGCGCCACTGTAGAATTACTGAAGGTTCTCCTCAGACAAATTAGCGAAGAAACAGGCGTCGCCGCCAAATTAATTGCAACGATAGATGACCTTGAAGCTATCGCCGCAGATCAGGATTCGCAGTGTCCCGCCCTAACAGGCTGGCGAAGATCAATCTTTGGCGAGAAAGCTTTAGAGTTAAAGAAAGGTCGCCTTGCGCTCGCAATTGACCGGGGCAAGGTCATCACGCTGGACTGGCATGATGAACAAATCTAAAAAATTTGGATAGAAGTTGGATGCGGGGACAGGATTTGAACCTGTGACCTTCAGGTTATGAGCCTGACGAGCTACCGGGCTGCTCCACCCCGCGTCAATGATTGGGGCTTGTAGGCGTAGCTTGCGCCGAACGCAACCCCTTTTAATAGGAATTAATCAGATTTCCGCATTTGGGACGCGTAAATGTCAGCTTGGAAGGGGATTAGCGGATTTCAACCGCCCTTATTATTGGATAAATATGCTCTAATATTTAAAAAAACGAGAATATAACAACAATTCAAATTATATAA
>OMIO01000167.1 GCA_900299115.1 Methylocystaceae bacterium
ATCATAATAAAAACAATAATTTATAAAAAATTTTTCCTCCGGGCCTGCGCCGCGCCGTAAAAGGCGCGTCGCAGAGGCAAAAGAGGGCGGCGCGTCAGCCCAAGATCTTGGCCACGCGATTGAGACGCAATCTGAAGGCGTCAGGCATCCCGCTGCCGAGTAATGGGCGCAGATACATGCGGAAGGCGTCGGTGACATCTGTCCCGCAGGCGCTCAGAAATTCCGCCGGCATGGTTTTTGTTTTTGCGGCGATTTGCTCAAGTGGGGTCAATTGATAGTCAACAGAATAGAAGCCGGTTCGATGAATGGTGACTGATCCATCGCAATCTCCCCAAATCCCATATTGCACCGCTTTTTCACCAACCTCGCGTGCTTCACGTTGATCAACATCGGAGACGCAGCCTACAAAACTACGCTGCACATAGCCAAAGGTGTCTGCGCGCACTCGCTTAAACCCCAGTCTCTGTTTGATAAGGTTTGTGAGTTCGTCTGCTAAAGCGCCGCCGCCTAAATGCACATTGCCATGCGCGTCGCGTTCAACACTCTTAGAAAGTTTTTCTGCAATCGGCACATGCTGTTCGTCACATATGCCTTCAGAAACGGCAACGACGCAACGTCCATATCGATCCATGGTGGCTTTCACGTCAGAAAGAAATTTCTCGACGCTAAATGCGCGTTCTGGAACATAAATCAGATGTGGACCGTCATCGGGGAATTTTTTGCCTAAGGCTGCGGCGGCTGTAAGAAACCCTGCATGGCGTCCCATGACGACGCCAAGATAAACACCAGGTAACGCCCAGTTATCGAGATTTGCGCCTGCAAAGGCCTGAGCGACCCAGCGTGCTGCGGAAGGGAAACCAGGCGTATGATCATTAACCATTAAATCATTATCGATTGTTTTTGGAATATGGATTGCGCGCAATGGATAACCGCCTTTGCGCGCTTCTTCCGACACAATGCGCACAGTATCTGAGCTATCATTGCCGCCAATGTAAAAAAAACATCCAATGCCATGCGCGCGCAATACGCGAAAAATTTCCTGACAATATTTTAGATCGGGTTTATCTCGGGTTGAGCCCAAAGCCGAAGAAGGCGTATTCGCGACGAGCTCAAGATTGTGACTTGTTTCTTGGGTTAAATCGACGAAGTCTTCATTAATAATGCCGCGGACGCCATGAAAGGCTCCGTATATTCTTTGTACTTCTTGAAATTTTCGAGATTCTAAAACGGCGCCCACAAGCGACTGATTGATTACAGCAGTTGGGCCGCCCCCCTGGGCGACGAGGACTTTAGAAAAATCGATTGCGGTCAAGTCAAGCTCCTGGCGTAAATGAAGTAATGCTTCCTCTCTTCCATAATCGAGGAAACTTATTTGTGCACCTGGTTACGCATAAATTTTTATTCGCCTTTAAAATCAATCTGCTAAATTTAAGGCGGCGTTCTTGGTCGCGTGAAGGTCTGTGATCGAGCTTAGATATCTGATTTGTTAAGATCATTTATTGAGTTAACGGCGTTAAAACTTAAGGCCGTAGAAAGAGATTTAGTAAATAACAGTCATCGGTAAATCAATGCAGGAGCAAGAGATGAAAAAATATCCGCATGTAAATTTAGCCCTTGGGGCAATTATTATTTTCTTTTTGTCGGTGCCCTCTTATGGCGCCCCAAAGCCAGATCCAATTACCTCTTATGATAGCGATAATGATAACACGATTGACCTTGCTGAGATGACTAAGGTGGCAAATGATCAGTTTACCAAGCTCGAGAGCGATAATGATGATACGCTAGACGCCAAGGAAATAGGACGTAAGCTTTCCAAAAAAGCGTTCCTAAAAGCGGATCCAGATAAGGACGCCACGTTGTCAAAGGACGAATTTATCGCTCTCACGGAAGCTATGTTTACGTCTGCGGATGATGACAATGACGGTACATTAGATGATCGAGAATTTAAAACCAAGAAAGGTCAAGCGCTGCTAATGCTTCTTCAATAAAAATTTGAGTTTCTAGATCATCTTAAAACAGCGCCGCGAGCATTTTCACGGCGCTGATTATTTGATTAGAAGGCGGCGGTTAATGCGTCATTTTCAAAATTGAAATGATAATTAACGCCTGCGCGCGCAACAACGCCGTCAAATTGTATTTTTGTAATTGGCGTGTTTGTCCAAAGCATTGAGCCGGTCGCTGCGCCTGCGCAAGCATTTCCACTACAGATCGCTGCGACTGGAGAAGCCGCAAGAGAGGGTGCGCCGAGATTGTAATACAAGCCCTCAGCCCTTACGCTCCAATTGTCATGCAGCATCCATTCAACGCCGCCCCCCGCCGTCCAGCCTGCACGAAAACCGGTGTAATTGCTGAAACCTGGGATCATCGATTGCAGTGACGATTGCGTGTCAGGTTCAGTTTCGGAGGTTTGTGCGCTGATCCAGTGCGTAGAAGAAGCGCGCACTGCGCCATAAGCTAAGCCGCCTGTTCCATAGGCCAAAATACTCGGCGTAAGCGCATAGCCAAGACGGGCGCGAAATGTGCCCATCCAATTGACGCCGGCAGTTATCTTGCCGCCGCCAACAGCGCTTCGATCGTAACTATAAACGTCGCCGCTATGGTCATCAGTGAAATAGCTACTATCAGTCACGCTACCGGCATATACGCCAGCGCCGGAGAAGGTGGCGCCTTGAAGATCAGCCTCGGCGCCCAGCACGACGTCTGACTCATCTTGATAATTATAGCCAAACTGTCCACCGCCAATGAAGCCGTTGCGCGCAACTTGCGCCAAGCCTGTATTGGCCATCGCCATGGCGCCTGTATTGGAGAGACCCCAGGATTGTGCCGTATCAGCGCCGTTGATCAAATTGCCATTTACTGCATTGGCCCAGGCGTCTTCTGTGCCAAAAGCCGTTGTCGTTACGCCAGTTGTCGCGCCCCAGCCATAGCCTGCATTCAGGCCAGCATAGAGACCGCTCCATTTTTTTACCGCGCTTGATTTTATTTTACTGTCGCGATCTTGTTCATAAAAACCATTGGCTGAGGCAATCCAACTGTTTGTTAATGGATCATTGCCGTAATCCCATTTCATGCCAGCAAAAAAGGCGGTTGGCGGGCCAATAGCAACCATCGCTGGATTTTGCAGGGAGAGAAAACTAATCGCTTTCGGATCGAAAAAAGTACCAAAGCTGCGAGTACGCGTATTGGCGACATTTTCGATGAGCGCATAGACCTGAACATTTGGAAGAAAATTATAAGAACTGCGTAAGTTTAACACGCCATAGGGTGAGAGCGTTCCAAATTGATTAGCCCAATCGCCCCCCAGATAGGGGCCTGTGGCGTAGACGAAGTCACCGCCTATTTTCCATTTTTTTGTCACGCCATAATCAATGCCTGTCTTAAATCGATGCGTGGCGACTGAAGGTAGCGTTGCGCCTGGGTTTGTTAAAACCGACTGCGCTCCAAGTGCGACAACTGCGGGATTGTTGGGAGAACCAAGGAAATTTTGTGAATTAAAATAAGCGTCTGTGAGCGCATAGTTTATATAAGCAGATGTCCGATCGTCATTATAGCGCATCGATAATTCGACGCCTTGTCGGACTGTATTGCCGGCATTGGTAAAATAACCGCGCCCAGTAATATTGCTCGGGATGCTAAAAATATCGTTGAATGCATTTGTACGATATAGTCCCGCTGTCCATTGTACAGTTCCAGGTAAGGCCTTCAAAAATCCTGCGAATTTTTCAGCAGGTTTAAATCCTCCACGCACGCCCAAATCAATGGTGTTCGAGGTTACTTGTTTCAGAGGAGGGTCTGAGACCATGAAAGAGTCAATAATGCAGGGGCGGTTAGGGTCGGAACAGCCAAGCTCTAATGGTGTGGGCGCGCGATTTGCTACAGAATAACTCGCATAGGCAGCTGTTTCGGCTGTAATCTTATAGGTTGCGCCGCCCATTGGGTTAATGTGGTTGTAGCTATTATTAGCGTTAAGCGCCCCGCTGGGGCCATTATCAAATGAACTAATTTGCGCTTGATTGAACCGCACGCCGCCATTGATGGAAAGCTTATCCGTCAGATCTAGCGTATCCAGCGCATAGGCGCCTAAATAATAATTTGCAACATTCAAGTGAACTGGAGAAATGCCAGCTTCTGGACTGGCCGTATAATAATTGAAGCCTTGAACGTTTAGGTTTTGATTAATTATGCCGAGTTCTTGATTGGCGAGAAAATTTGTAAAGCCATGTTCTAAGTTCAGGCCGCCGGTAATTTTATTTGGGAAGCCAAAAAGATGATCGGTATTGTTAATTTGGGTTGTAAAACCAACAGTATTAATTTTAGTCCAAGTTCGATCTATTGCGCCTAGGGCGGGGCTTTTTGAAAACTCATTGCCGCCAGCGGTAAAAAAATTAGGGACATTCGTTGCTTGTCCATCTTGTGTCTGACAAGTGGATGAGCCAGATTCGCAATCAAATTCTGTTGTATTGCCATCAACGCGGGCTTGATTATAGCCTCTGTAATGAACATCGCCTAATAATTTAGTTGTTGGCGTAACTTGAACCTGACCATTCAAGTCAAACATCGCCAGCTGATTTTTGTAGGTTTGTGGAGTTGTATAAACGGCGCTTTTATCGGCTGCGACCATATCGACTGGCGCAGGTCCTGACGCGCCAAATTTATTGCCGCCGATTGTCACATTCGCGTGTATTTCTCCCTGTTCGGCTTTATAGCCGACATCGCCATAGAAGCGTTTGACTTGTGAGCTTTGAAAATAACGATAGCCGGAATCCCCCATTGCTTCGCCGGCGCCGTAGATCGCAAAGTCGCCAATCTGCTTTCCAAGTTGAAATGTGCCAAGGCGACGATTGAAGGAGCCGCCGCGTAAATCTACTTCGGCGCCTTGCCATGTAAAACCGTTCTTCATATCGAGAACGACGGCGCCGCCGATCGCATTAAGCCCATAAAGCGGATTGCCAGTTTCGATGGCGACGCGATCAATGGCGACGCTTGGGATAAGATCCCAATTAACCGTATCGCCCCACATTTCATTGA
>OMIO01000168.1 GCA_900299115.1 Methylocystaceae bacterium
GCGCCAAGTATCGTATCAATCTTTTCTAAAACATCCCGCTCAGTTTCATCTGCTGCGCGATATTTTTTTGCCGGGTGAACAAAATCACGGAAATAGGCCACCGCATAGCCGACAAGTTTATCCAATCTCGGGTGGGTTTGTGGAGAAATGTTTGGCGCATAGCGACGCAAGAATCCTCAAAGAATTGATGGATCCGCAGCATTTGCAACAGCCGCTAAATTAAGCAGCATACCAAATGAAAGCGTTGTCCCTTTGCTTTCCTTGTCATGGATTAATACTTCCGCTTCTGGCGGCGCGCCTGCGTGAATATGCCAAACAGGATTGCCCAGTCGCTGCTTCCAGTCTTGACGGGGATAAGCGTCTAAAAACGACAAATAATCATCGACAGCCCGGGGAATAACGTCAAAATAAAGTCTTTTTGCAGCGGTTGGTTTTTGAAACATAAATTGCGCCAGACTTTCTGGGCTTGCATAAGTCAACCACTCTTCGATCGTAAGGCCATTGCCTTTCGATTTTGAAATCTTCTGGCCTTTTTCATCAAGAAAGAGTTCGTAATTAAAACCTTCAGGCGGCCGCCCTCCCAAAACCCGAACAATTGCGGAGGAGACTTTGACAGAATCAATGAGATCTTTGCCTGCCATTTCATAATCGACGCCTAGAGCATACCAGCGCATCGCCCAATCAGGCTTCCATTGAAGTTTGCAATGTCCGCCCGTTACGGGCGTAGTAAATTTTTCGCCTGTCTCGGGATCAATCCAATCGATCGTGCCAGCTTCCGCGTCATGGCCTGTTAAAGCGACTTGCATCACTATGCCCGTGCGCGGATGAATAGGTAAAAAGGGGGAATAAGTCGCCGCTCTTTCCTCTCGAAAGGTCGGCAGCATGATGTCCATTACAGCGCTGTAACAGGCTAGCGCACGCTTAAGCGCCGCATCAAAAACACCGCTCTTATAGTAATGCGTTGATGAGGCGAATTCATAATCAAAGCCATAGGCGTCGAGAAAGGCGCGCAGGCGCGCGTTATTATGCGCACCAAAACTTTCATGCGTGCCAAAGGGATCCGGCACCTGCGTGAGCGGCTTTCCTAAATGAGCAGCGATTAAATCTTTATTGGGAATATTATCCGGCACTTTACGCAAGCCGTCCATATCATCAGAAAATGCCAGCAAACGCGTTTGGAATTTACCTTCTGTGAGCGTTTCAAAAGCGCGTCGCACCATGCTTGTGCGCGCAACCTCGCCAACAGTGCCGATATGCGGCAATCCTGACGGTCCATAGCCCGTTTCAAACAAAACAGAAGTTTGCCCGCTTTTTTCTACTCTGGCGATCAGCTTACGAGCCTCCTCGAAAGGCCAGGCCTGAGAAATACGCGCGGCCTCAAGGAGATCAGGTGGGAAAGCGGGAAGGGAGCTCATGAGGTGTTGTTCGATTATCAAATCTCTAACGCTAAATCGCCGGCAGAGTAGGAAGCGCGGTTGCGGGCGTCAATGCGCCTCAATTCAGCATGAAAAGAAAAAGCGAAGGGGCCTTTGGAAGACCAACCTTCGCTAAAAATAGTCGTGCGCCTAACGCTAAGCGCTCAGATTTGCCGTATTAATTCTCGCAAGAAACACTGCGGAGATAGCGGGTCTTTCCTTTTGCGTCAGTCTTTGGCGTCAAGACAAGCGTGCAATCCTCATCGCTCTCGTCATAAGCGCGGCTGACTCGAATTCCTTGACCCGGAGCGAGTGGACGAATAGCGCCATCATTCAAGCTTACGGCTGCTCTGACAGGCGCATCGCGATCTTTCAGGCCCGTTGGCGCTGAAGGAGCCGCCGCCACGGCGGCGACAAGGCAACTCGCAATTGTTGCGCCGAGGATGATGCGGGTGGTGCGGCCAGCGAAAGTAATGTCCCGTGTGTTGGCCATAGGGCCCTCCTGCTGAAAAGTCAGACCCTTGCCCCTACCTATAAGTGGGAACGGATCTTTTATTTGGAGGGATAACGCGGCAAATCAGGATTGGTTGCATCGCATCATGAAAAAATTTACCAAAATAAAAAAATGACCGTCAAAGGACACCTAGCCCCCCGTCATGCTCATATGGCGCTGCACAGCAGGGGCCTGAAGGCTCCGGTCAATTACAAAATCATGCCCCTTTGGTTTACGGCCGATCGCTTCTGTAAGCGCGGCGTGCAACGCGCCATCATCCTGACTTGCGCGCAGAGGCGCGCGCAAATCAGCGGCGTCTTCCTGTCCCAGGCACATGAAAAGCTTGCCAGTGCAGGTAACCCGAACACGATTACAGCTTTCACAAAAATTATGCGTCAAGGGCGTGATAAACCCAATACGCCCCCCTGTTTCAGCAACCCGCATATAGCGCGCAGGCCCAGCCGTGCGATGATCGCAGTCTAAGAGCCTAAATTCTGCCGATAATTTTTCCCGAACCGATTGCATCGGCAAATATTGATCTATCCGCTCAGGTCCATCGAGCTCCCCAAGGGGCATGACCTCAATAAAAGTAATGTCAAAACCTCGAGCATGGGCAAATTTCACTAGCGGGATAAATTCGTTTTCATTGACCCCCTTAAGCGCAACAACATTAATTTTGACTTTTAACCCAGCCGCCTGCGCCGCCTCTAGACCAGAGATCACCTGCTGATGAGAGCCTGTGCGCGTAATTTGGTGAAACAACTCTGGGTTCAGCGTATCAAGAGAAACATTCACCCGCCGCACGCCACAGTCAAAAAGACGGCGCGCAAAGCGTGAAAGCTGAGACCCATTCGTTGTAAGGGTGAGCTCTTCCAATGCTCCTGTTTTTAGGTGACGCGACAAAGAGTCGAAAAGACGCATGACGTCATGACGCACGAGGGGTTCGCCACCTGTGATGCGAAGTTTTCTCGTGCCCCGAGCAACAAAAGCGGCGATCAGCCGATCGAGCTCCTCCAGAGACAAAAGATCGCGCCGAGGCAGAAACGCCATATGTTCTGACATGCAATAAACGCAGCGAAAATCACATCGATCCGTCACAGAGACGCGCACATAGCTAATCGCGCGCCCGAATGGATCAATCAAAGGCGCCGATTGAACAGGCGTGAGCGGCTCAGGCAACGCTTCCATAATGCTACTTTCCCTAAAGTTCGGTTCAAGGCCGACTTTCTGGCATCTTGCCCTTCTTTCATATATTTCCCAAGAAAGCATGCGAAAAGAGCCTCTGGCGTTAAAACGCCGAAGCGGCTTTCAAGAATCGTCGCTAACTAGGGAGAAAAAGAAGTGGAGGAGCCTTGGCCAACCGAAATTCGACTTCTTGATCAGGGGCGTTTCCTTGAGATCAGCTTTGATGATGAAGCCTCCTCTATGCTTAGCGCAGAGCTCCTACGCGTAAGAAGCCCGAGCGCTGAAGTTCAAGGTCACTCGCAAAAAGACCAAAAGACTATCGGCGGCAAACGCGATGTTAAAATTCTCTCGGTCACGCCTGTTGGGAATTATGCCGTTCGCTTGGATTTTGACGATTCACACCGCACAGGCATCTATACTTGGCGTTATTTGCGCACATTAGGCGAAACCAAGGAGCTAAGTTTTGCAGCCTATTTGGATGAGCTTTCGCGCAAAGGACTTAATCGCGATCAAGCGGGAGAAAAATAAGAAGGGCCAATTTTTCCTGGCCCTTCCTGTCAATTTGGCAAGCGTTCACTTAGCCGCTCAGTCACGCGTAACAACAACCCGCGTTCCAACATGAACCCGATTGTAAAGATCAATCACATCATCATTGGTCATGCGAATGCATCCTGAAGAAACGGCTTGTCCGATTGTCTCAGGCTCATTCGAACCATGAATGCGATAAAGCGTACCTGACAAATACATTGCGCGGGCGCCAAGGGGATTATCAACCCCGCCTGCCATATGCCGTGGCAAGTCAGGACGACGACGCAACATCTGTGCTGGCGGCGTCCAATCTGGCCATTCGCGTTTGCTTGAAATAAACCGCGTACCAGCCCATTCAAATCCTGGGCGACCAACGCCAACGCCATAACGGACGGCCTGGCCATTGCCTAAAACGTAGTAGAGGCGACGTTCATTTGTTGAGATGACGACGGTGCCAGGCGCATATTTCGCGTCAAAAGCCACCGTCTCCCTCGGGACTGCGACTGCTTGTGGACGTCCATCTTGTCCTGGCGCGACCGGCCCAGAGTCAAAATCGCCAAAAAGATCCCCGAAAGGATCGCTGGATTGTGGCTGCGCTCTTTGCGCTCCAGAACGCGCTGCAACGGGCAATGAGAAAAGACTCAATGCGCTCAGAGCGCAGATTAACGCAATTAACAAGCGACGCATGTTTTTCCCCTTAATCCCCAAAAACTGTAAAAAATACGCTATCAATCAATGCCGAAAAAGACCTTCAGTCACTGCGCTGCGCCATGAACCGCACCTTAGCGACAAAATCATCGCCGATGCTTCGTATCTAGGACGCATGATTTAATCTCTATCTACGAAAATTATTAATTTGCAATAACCAAACAGGCCGCAGAGCTGTTTTTAACGCATGCGCCAAAAAAGCGGATGGCGCATCAGCAATCAGTATAATCCGTTACCGTGGAACTATAGGCCCAATCCAGCCACGGCAATAAAGCTGCAACATTTGCTGACTCAACTGTCGCGCCACACCAAATGCGAAAGCCTGGCGGCGCTGACCGGTAAGCTCCAAAGTCATAGCCCGCGCCCTCAGCTTCAATCATCTCTTGCATCCTCTTGGCGCAATTGTAGCGTTGGGTTTGGGTCTCAAGTCCGCTGAGGGATGAAAATTGCAGACAAACCGCAGTGTTTGAGCGCGTTGCAGGATCAATGGCGAGAAACTCGATCCAAGGCGTTTTCTCAACCCATGCCTCAACAATTTTAGCGGTTTCATCAGCGCGCGCGATTAAACTTGGCAATCCGCCGATATGCTGCGCCCAATTTAGCGTATCAATATAATCCTCAACTGCTAACAGCGATGGCGTATTAATCGTCTGACCCTTGAAGATTTCGTCATTCACAAGACCATTTACGGCCAAGCGGAAAATCTTAGGCACTGGCCAAGTTGGGTGATGGGTCTCCAACCGCTGGCGTGCGCGAGGCGATAAGATAATCACGCCATGCGCCGCCTCGCCGCCTAAAACTTTTTGCCAGCTGAATGTCACAACATCGAGTTTGGCAAAATCAAGCTGTTGCGCGAAAGCGGCTGAGGTCGCGTCACAAATGGTTAAGCCCTGTCGGTCGTGGGGGATAAAATCAGCATCTGGGATGCGGACGCCTGAGGTTGTGCCATTCCAGGCAAAAACAAAATCATGTTTGAAATTGATCGCGCTCAAATCTGGCAGCGCGCCGTAAGGCGCTTGAAAAACCCTTGTGTCTGACAGTTTTAATTGCTCGACAATATCCTTCGCCCAATCAGACGTGAAGCTCTCCCAAACAGCGACATCCACTGGTCGTGGGCCTAACAAAGACCACAGCGCCATTTCCATTGCGCCTGTATCAGAGGCTGGCACGATCGCAATCTGATAATTTTCTGGAGGGCAAAGCACTGTTCGCGTTAAGGCAATCGCCTGCGCTAATTTTTCTCTCCCAGCGTGTGAACGATGAGAACGCCCCACAAGCGCCCCCAGCAGCGCCGAAGGGTTCCAACCAGGGCGTTTGGCGCAGGGACCTGAGGAAAAACATGGGTTAGCGGGTTTTAAATTGGGTTTAGGTAAAGCCCTGCGGCAGATTGTTTCACTTAAACGCCCTTGCGGCATCGATATCGCCCCAATTCATTCTTGAGTTCGGCCCATAAATTTAAAGGGTTAATTTTTCTCCGGGCGTCCATGCTGAAATCGCTAAGGCGTGAACCCGACCTGCAAGCTCTTGGGCAAGCAAGCCGTTGATGAGCCGATGCCGATCAATACGGCTTTTTCCCTCAAATTTTTCACTAATCACCTCAACGCGAAAATGCGTTTCTCCTTCAGCGTGATGATGGCCATGACCCGCATGATGATGGGACTCATCAATAACTTTTAAAGCCACAGGCGATAGTCCTTGTGTGAGTTTTTCAGTGATCCGGGCGCATACAGGCCCTCTCGCAAAAGCGGTCATTTTTCCTTTTTTCGCCTTCTCTGCTCTCAATAAGGGCAATTTTCCTTAGGCTGCCGCTTGCAGCATAATGGAAGCATATCATAATGACTCTTGATGAACCTTAACTCGCCCCTTTTTGATCGGATTCGCACCCAGCGGGAGCCTCGACAAGAGAAGTCTGAGGTCAAAATCCGATGCCATGCTCCTGGCTGCACAGCGGAAGGCGCCTATCGTGCGCCAATGGGACGTCTGCGCGAGGGCCAATATCTGTGTTTTTGCCTGGATCATGTGCGGGAATATAACGCAACATATAATTATTTTAATGGCATGAATGACACTGATGTCGCGCGCTACGTCAAAGACGCAACCGTGGGGCATCGACCGACTTGGGCTATGGGCACAAAACGCGGAAAAAAAGGCTTCCGCGAAGAAGGTAGACCCACGGAAGATCCCTTGGGGCTCTATCGCGCACGCCACGGCGCCAATGTGCGGCCTGAAAAGCGCAAGCCCACCTATTCGCCTGTTACCTTGCGCGCTCTGCATGCTCTACATCTTGATGAAACTGCAGATGCGCAGGCCATCAGAAGCCGTTATAAGGAGCTCGTCAAACGTCATCATCCCGACGCTAATGGCGGCGATAGATCTCGCGAGGAAAAATTGCGCGAAATCATCCACGCCTATAAGACCCTGAGAGCCGCGCGGCTCGCTTGAGGGACGGCGAGATCATCGACGCATGGGGCTGATGAAAGCGCACCGATTGGGAAAAATTCGCGTCTTTTCAGCCGCAATGATGGAGAAAAAATTTTGGTCGCAGTAGGAAATGCCGACGCAGGCCTCGACGGGCTGCCGGACATTAAGATCTCAGCGCGTAAGATTTTTGGCGTTGATACGGACCTCGAGGTTCCAGCCTTCTCCAAGCGCAGCGAGCATGTGCCGGAGCTTGATCCTGATTATCTGTTCGACCGCCAAACGACGCTCGCTATTCTCGCCGGCTTTGCGCGCAATCGAAGAGTAATGGTGACGGGCTATCATGGCACTGGAAAATCAACACATATTGAGCAAGTGGCGGCCCGGCTCAATTGGCCATGTATTCGCGTTAATTTAGATAGTCATGTGTCGCGCATAGACCTTGTGGGTAAAGACGCCATTGTCCTTAAAGACGGCAAGCAAGTAACCGAATTTCGAGACGGCATATTACCTTGGGCGCTTCAGCATAATGTCGCTTTGTGTTTCGACGAATATGATGCAGGACGCCCCGATGTCATGTTTGTGATTCAACGTGTGTTGGAAGTCTCTGGCCGCCTAACGCTGCTTGATCAAAATCGCGTCATCCGGCCCCATCCAGCCTTTCGACTTTTCGCCACAGCCAACACAGTCGGTTTAGGCGATACCTCAGGGCTTTATCATGGAACTCAGCAGATCAATCAGGGTCAGATGGATCGCTGGTCGATTCTCACAACGCTAAACTATCTGCCCCACGACGCCGAGACAGACATTGTCGTCGCTAAAGTAAAATCTTACGCTGCGACAAAAGAGGGGCGAGACGCAGCCAATAAAATGGTCCGGGTCGCCGATCTTACCCGCAACGCCTTTATGGCGGGAGATCTCTCTACGGTTATGAGTCCCCGCACCGTCATTACATGGGCGGAAAATGCGGAAATTTTTGGCGATCTTGGTTTTGCCTTTCGCCTGACTTTCCTCAACAAATGCGATGAATTAGAGCGACCGCTTGTTGCTGAATTTTACCAACGCTGCTTTGGAAAAGAATTGCCAGAAAGCGCCGTTAACGTTGTCATGACGTAAAAAATATCGCGCGGAACATAAATAAAAGAACTCTTGCGGCTTGTGCTGCGAGGAGAGATATGAGGCTTTACACCAAGCCATTGCGCGCCTAGTTTCCGCGCGACTCTTCTAGCTAACCCCTAGACTTTTATTGAAAGTAGCACCGATGCGCGCTGAGCCGCTTGCGCTGAAAGAACAGATTGAGCAATCCGTTGGATTGCTGAGGAGGCATCTTTGACGTCGAGACTGCAACGCGCCGTCTTGCGGAATTGAATGTTAAAGCTGAAGATCCCGCCTTTTGGAATGACGCGGCTGGCGCACAAAAGCTGATGCGCGAGCGCACGCAATTGGAAGAGCAGTTGGCTGCCCTCAGCCTTTTGGAGCGTGATTTAGACGACGCCGTCACCCTCGTCGAACTCGGCGAAGCTGAAGCAGACGAAGGGACAGAAAAGGAAGGCGTTGAGGCGCTCAAATCAGTTTTGAAGGAAGCGCAGCGTCGTCAAATCGAAGCCCTTTTTTCGGGTGAGGCCGACGCAAACGACACCTTTATCGAAATACACTCGGGCGCAGGCGGCACGGAGAGCCAGGACTGGGCGCGTATGCTCTTTCGGATGTATGCGCGTTGGGCCGAACGCAAAAAATTTAAAGTGGATGTCATTGAAGAAACAGCTGGAGAAGAGGCCGGGATCAAATCCGGCACGCTTTTAGTCAAAGGCCACAACGCCCATGGTTGGGCGAAAACTGAATCTGGGGTTCACCGGCTCGTGCGTATCTCGCCTTTTGACTCCAACGCGCGCCGCCACACAAGTTTTGCCTCTGTCTGGGTTTACCCAGTGATTGACGACCGCATTGATATTGAAATCAATGAAGCTGACTGCCGTATAGACACGTATAGATCTTCCGGGGCCGGCGGACAGCATGTCAACACCACCGACTCTGCAATCCGGATCACGCATCAACCAACGGGTATTGTCGTCGCCTGTCAAGCGGAGCGCTCGCAACATAAAAATCGCGCGACGGCTTGGAATATGCTGCGCGCCAGGCTCTATGAACTTGAATTAGAAAAACGTGAGGCGGAAGCCAATAAAGCGGCGGAGAGCAAAACCGAAATCGGTTGGGGCCATCAAATCCGCAGCTATGTTTTGCAACCCTATCAACTTGTTAAAGATCTTCGCACAGGATTTACATCCGGAACTCCGGGAGATGTGCTCGATGGCGAACTTGACGATTTTATGCAAGCTTCGCTCGCGCAAAAGATTTATGGCGGCGGCCCAGAAAGCGTTGAAGACGTGGAGTAAAGACGCGCGCCCTTTTTTAAATCCTTTCAGCCGCCAACTAAGCCCAGCTCATAACTGTCAATCCCTGTATATCCTCAAAGATTTCCGGCGTCAGCGTCACCAAAGTCAGTCCCCCCTCAAGCGCTTGCGCTGCGACCATTCTGTCAAGGATCCGCCGTCTTTTTGGGGCAACCGCTTGCAAAAGAGCGCCATAGGCCTCGGCGCTGGCGCGATGAAAAGGCAAAATATCAAGATTTTGTCGACATAAATCGATGTTTTCTCGTAGCCTTTGATCCTGACCTGCGGCCGCAAGCGCCTCGCTCCATGCGATTGCCGAGAGAACAACGTGCTGCGTTTCTAGCTGCGCTAATTTTTCCAATACCATCTGCTCGCCACCCAGAAGCGCAAAGCTGACCGATGCGTCAAGGAGATAGCGGGTCACGCCTCCTGATCCTTCAGCTCCAGCCGCCGGGGTGATTTTAACGGCAAGCGCTCAACATAGCTTGGAGGCGGCGGGGCTCCAAGGCGCCGAACCAACTCCGCCATTTTCATCCGCGATGGGCGAATGATAAGCGTTTCGCCCTCGCGGCTCACGGTCACCTCTGAGCCCTCGCCAAATGCGAGATCACGCGGCAGGCGCACAGCAAGACTATTTCCAGATTTGAATATTTTTGTTGTTCCCATAATAACTATGATTGCAGGCAAATCTTGCTGCGTCAATCCATGTATCTACGTAACTTGCCCTACGCGCCGCCAGCGTGCTAGCCGCATTTTCTTCATCACTCAATTCAGATCGGGGTCAATAAACGCCAAGATCTAGCAAAGAGGGCTATTTCTTGAGACTTAAATTTTTCTCTCGCCTCGTCTAAAGAGATGGATCTAAAAAAATAAAGCCTTGTTGCTAAATTTTACCTCAAAGGGCAGGGATGGCTTGTAAAGCTGCCCCGTAAGCATTTAACTAACGTCATGCTCAGACTTCTATCGCGCTTCCTTGGTTTACTCCTCTTAGCTGGCGGATTTATCGCGCTCATTGTTGATGGCACCCGATCAATTGCCGGGGGCGAATTGACCATCACAACCCTCAGGCGAGGTGCCGTGGAGCTCTTTCCTTCAGTCTATGAGTCTCTTCAAACGAGCGTTGTGCAAAAATCGGCCCTGCTCTGGGATCCAATTATAACAACTTTAATGATCCTGCCCGTGAGTATCGCTTTTGGCGGATTAGGTGCGCTCTTCATTGTCTTAAGCACGAAACGCGAAACACAAATGCGCTATTGGCGCCAGTAAAACCCGC
>OMIO01000169.1 GCA_900299115.1 Methylocystaceae bacterium
CAATGACATTGCCAACAGCCCCTGCTCCCGCAGTCGAAAGCGCTGCGCCAGCTGCTCCAGCGACGCCAGCCGCTCCGGAAGCCGCAGCGCCAGCAGCTGAAACGCCAGCCGCAGCGGCGCCCGCGCCAGCTGAGGCGAAACCTAAGCCAAAACCAAAGCCAAAGCCTAAGCCTAAACCAAAGCCTGTTGAGGCGCCTGCAGACGCCGCGCCGGCCGATGCTCCGGCTGCTGCGCCAGCGCAATAAAAACGGCTGATTTTGGCCTAACGCGAATTGACCTCCGCTCATTTGAGCGGAGGTTTTTTTTAAACATTGCTCAGATAAGCGGCGGCTCTCTGCTTAGCGCGCGACGCGAAATATTCTTTTCGACAGTTTTGAAAAATTTTAATTTAAAACTATAAAAATAACATCCACATCCCGCGCTAAGTCATAACTCTTTTTTTATGCTTTACTTGAGAAAGCGCATTAAAATAGCCTGAGTTAAAGAGCATAGAAAATGATGAGTCATTCAAAAAAAATCATAAATCTCATGTTACTTAGATGTATTGCGCTTCTCATATTTGCAATCTGCATTCTTGGCGTCCAAGGGGCTGAAGCGCAAATACAGAGTTCAGAATTCGCTTGGATAACGCTACATAAGAAATCATCTATGACCCCGGCTCGATATAGGGAACTTCTGCTTTTAAAAGCTGCCGATCTTGCTGAAGAGAGGGGCTATACGCATTTCGAGCTTGTTGATCAAAATGGCTATGAGGCTCATGGAACGGTCGCCGCGCAGAACTCCTATAGAATAGATAACTACGGCAATAGCTCCTACTCAACCCTCCCGCCAGCGTCCAATCCTCCAGTAATCGCTTCTAATACAGCAATTCTCGTTCATTTCTGCAATGAGTCTGAAGCGCCTTGTAGAGGCTTAAAAGCGCATAGCGTTATGTTAAACTTGCCACGATAAGCGCTAAAATGATTTTAGCCCTTTAAAAGAGTTCACGCGAATTCCTAATCAGAGCGCTACATCCTCATTCGAGCGTTTATCCGAACGCATTTGGCGTCTTATTGCGCCAAATGCGGGACCTTTTACTCATACAGGCACCTGCACTTATCTCATTGGCGACGATCAGCTTGCTCTGATTGATCCAGGACCAAATGACGCGCGTCACCTCAATGCAATATTACGCGCAATTGAGGGAAAAGAACTTCGATATATTCTTGTTACACATACCCACAAAGACCATTCCAGCGCTGCTGGCGCCTTACAGAAAGCAACAGGCGCCAGAATTTTTGGCTGCGCGCCTTATGCGCCCTCCGCTGATATCTCTATTACCGGCCCAGGATTAGACGCGGCGCATGATAGCGATTACACGCCAGATCACATCTTAAGTGAGGGAGATCAGATAAGTCTCGCCAATGCTACGCTCACCGCGCTCGCAACGCCGGGACATACAGCTAATCATCTGTGCTACGCTTTAGAGGAAGAAAAAGCCCTCTTTACTGGCGATCATGTTATGGGCTGGTCGACAACGGTTATTGCGCCGCCAGATGGTTCAATGCGCGCTTATTTAAATTCTCTTGAGCAATTGCGTAACAGAAACGATCAAATCATGTGGCCAGGACATGGTCAGCCCATTACCTGCCCACAACGCTATTTACGCGCAATCCTTCACCATCGAAACACCCGCGCCGCAGCGATCTTACGGCGACTGAGCCATGGTGATCAATCAATTGAAACAATTGTTGAAAATATTTACGGTGATATCAATCCAAACTTAAAACGCGCTGCCGCGATGACCGTATTTGCTCACTTACAAGATCTCGTCGAGCGCAAGCTCGCGGGATGCAATGGGCCAGTTGCGCCTCAATCGCAGTATTATTCAATCAGCTGAGAGAAGATTATTTCTTTGGCTCATCGGCCGGGATTAAGATAACCACTTCATTTTTATGAATGCGCCCAAGACTGCGTCGGACTTCTTCATCCAAAATGTCGGCGTCAATTGTTTCACCCTTTATTAAGCCTATTCGCTTTTCCCATTCTTGCCGCTGAATTTTTAAAATATCGCGCTCAAATCTGAGCTGTGTCAGCTTCTGCTCATATTCCTCCCCGATCCGAAGGCCTCTTTGGCCATGGACGGCATGCCAAACGAAATAAGAGACAGCCATGCCCGCGACGCAATAAAGCATCAAGGGCAGCAAATACCTGCGGGAGAGAATGCGCAGCATTAACATGAGGTCAGATCTAACTGAAGTTGGTATAGACAGCGTTAACAAACCAACGAGACGCGCGCTGTAGCGTTTACTTTTAGCTGTCGCGTCCCTGACGCGAAATACGCTTGATTTCAGCTTGAACTAATCGCTCAACCATTTCCGGCAAATGATCGTCCAACCACTGCTTGATCATCGGTCTCATCAGACGTTGGGCAAGGTGTGCGATTTGATCGGATTTATCGAATAAGGCGTGAGCAGCCAGAGCTTCAAAATGATCCGATACGATTGAAGCTGTCTGCGCAGATAGGATTTCCTGGTCTGCCTCCTCGTCTCTTTCAGCCACGCTATCGAGGGGCTCATCGATCAATTCTCGCGTTGAGAAAGCTTGGCGCGTTTGTGTTTTGTGACGTCCTTTGGCCCGCTCCTCTCCCTCATCATCAAATTCAGAGGGCCGACGGGGCGGCGCGCTATTGCGTGAGGCTGGAAGGCTCCCGCTTGTTGCAGCGGACTCCAACAACTCACTTTCCTCGGAAATTATCCGACGTATAGAGGCAAGCAGCTCTTCGATCGTCGGCTCCCGATGGCGCCGATCTTCTTCATAGGCGTCGTCAATAGGCGGCAAAAGCGCGGCGCTCAGGGGCGAGGTTTTCTTGTTCATGGATCCCAAAGAAGGCGCCGATCGAGATTTATGCGCGCAGCCTATCTGTGCAGACTTGCCGGCCTTGAATCAACATTTTAGGTTAGAATTCCACATATTTTACAAATATCAAGCTTATGGTCTTTAATTCAGGATCCCTTAAAGCGTCGATAAATCTGTAAAAATCTCCCTTTAGTGATCTACAGAGGCTAAGACATAGCTTAGACTGAGGCCAAAGCCCCAATCCAAGAGGAAATTCGGAGCAGCAATGATGAAGATGAGCCTTCAACGAAACGCCTTTGCAGCCTTTGCTTTGGCGTCGCTCGCGCCTGTGACCGCCTCTGCATCGATAAAATCCGCGGATGCCGCTGGGCGCTATGCGGTTATGCGGGAAGATAAAGATACAGGCTGTATGCTCACGCTCGATCTGCGCGCTCGAGGGCCTGGCGGCAATAAGGCCCTGCTCGCGCCAGCCTGTCGCGATAATGGCATTGTCGTTTTTGATCCCGTCGGCTGGACGCTGGATCGGGATCGCCTCGTGCTCAGCGCTCGCAAGGGACATAAAGCGCATTTCGATCGTGGAACGGATGGCGTTTGGCGTCGCGACGCTACTGAAGGGAAATCCCTCGGCCTGAAGCCTCTCTAGTCAGGAGAGACAAAGGGCGCGCCCTGCAGCCAAGTTTAGGCAATTAAAAATGATCTTAAATAGAGCCGTTTAAAACACGCCCCCAGCGCTTTGTGTTTAAAAAAAAATAGCTTCATTTGCTAAGCTCGTTTTCTTAATGCCGCGCGTTTTTAACAATGAATTCTTTGCGCTGATTAACCCATCTAAACTAACAAATCTCGCTTTAGTTTGCCATTTGCGTTTCTAGGCAGCGCTTCCAAAAAAACGACAGCTTTAGGACGCTTATATGTTGCAAGATGGCTGTGACAATGAGCCAAGATAGCCAACTCATCGGTTGGGGCGGCGTCCCGCATGACAATAAAGGCTTTTATAATTGTTGTCTCTCCATCCCGCCCCGCTCTTTCAGCAACCGCGGCCTCAGCAACATTGGGAAAAGACAGCAAACATTTTTCTACTTCTGCGGGAGAAACTCTAAAGCCGCCCGCATTCATCACTTCATCTGCGCGGCCATGGCGCCACATGTAGCCATCCTCGTCAAATTCCACCAAATCGCCTGAAACAAACCAGTCGCCGCGAAAAGCCTGTTGTTCTTCTTCTGGTCGCTTCCAATAACCCAGCATCATTCCCGGATCATCGCGCTGGATCGCTAAGAGCCCTGTTTGCCCAGAGTCGAGTGGAATACATCCATCCTCAATGGGCAAAGCCGCGACGACTCTGCCTGGCTGCGCTTTGCCGGGCGAGTCGGTTTTGAGTGACGTCTGCGGTCCCGTAGAAATGAAGGTAGAAATTTCACTCATGCCAAAAGCTTCGAAAATTTCTTTTCCGGTTCTTTTACGCCACTCGAGAGATAAATTTGGCGGTAACGCCGCGCCAGCAGACAGCCCATGTCTCAGCGATGACAAATCAAATTGTTCTAATGCGCCATATTTGAGTATTTGCCGGAAAACGCCTGGCACTGCGGCAAATACAGAAACGCCATAGCGCTCAATGAGACGTGGCCAGACTGAGGGATCTGGCTTGCCATTGTAGAGAACTGTCGCAGCGCCGACAGATAGAGGATCGACGACGCCAACGCCCAGCGTATAGGTCCAATTGATTGCGCCAGCATGAAGCATAACATCTTCTGCTCGAAGACCAGTCCAATGCGTTAGCATTGGTCGACGTCCCCAAGCTGCGCGATGGGCATGTAAAACGCCTTTGGGACGGCTCGTGGTCCCAGAGGTATAAACAAGATAGGCGGGATCTTGCGCAGAAGTATCTGCATAATCCGCAATCGGCTCGTAGAGAAATAATGCGTCAAGCGCTTGAGGCGTTAAAACAGTAACGCCAGATGATTTGTAATGCTCATGACTAAAAGAGGAGCCAAGCACAAGAGCGGCGGCTTCTGAGTCTTGCAATAGAAAGGCTGCTTCATCGAAGGTAAGTTGCGCGGAAGCAAGAAAGGCGACATAGCCTGCCGCAATCGCGGCAAAATAAGCCAAGGCGGCGTTGGCTTCATTACCCATACGGATCATAATATGCGCGCCTGGTTTTAAGTTTAGACTTTTAAAACCCGCCGCTAATTGTCTAACTTTTATATCGAGTTGCGCATAAGACCAGCGCTGAACATGGTCATCGCCAACTACGGTTAAGGCTATTTTTTCTCCATGAAGTCGTGCGTTTTCCGCTAAACAATAGCGCGCAAGGTTAAACCGTTTGGGAACAGCCTTCAGCATTAATCAAACAAGCTCGACACGCTCTCTTCGCGCGCCGTGCGCGCAATGGCTTCGCCGATCAAAGAACCAATTGGGATCACGCGAATATTAGCCGCAGACTGAACAAGTTCTGTCGCGCGAATTGTATCGGTAATGACGAGTTCTTTTAATTTTGATGTTGCGATCCGCGTCGCCGCTTCGCCAGACAGCACGCCATGAGTAATATAGGCATGTACGCTTGCTGCGCCGGCCGCGAGTAATGCCTCAGCGGCGTTGCACAGAGTGCCACCCGAGTCGACAATGTCATCGATCAAAATACAGTTATAGCCAGAGACATCGCCGATGATGTTCATCACCTCAGACTCTCCGGCGCGTTCGCGACGCTTATCGACGATGGCTAATGGCGCGTCTATCCGCTTGGCTAAAGCGCGCGCGCGCACCACGCCGCCCACATCGGGGGAAACAACCATGGTGTTTTTAAGATCGCGGTGGGATTTGATATCCGCCACAATAACGGGCGCAGCAAAGAGATTATCGGTGGGAATATCGAAGAAACCCTGCAGCTGGCCGGCATGCAAATCGACCGTTAAAATCCGATCCACCCCTGCGCGGGTGATTAAATTCGCAACTAATTTAGCGGAGATCGGGGTGCGTGGACCTTGTTTACGATCCTGCCGCGCATAGCCAAAATAGGGAATGACCGCTGTGATCCGACGCGCTGAGGCGCGTCGCAGAGCGTCCGCCATGATCAACAGCTCCAGCAAATGATCATTGGCTGGAGCGGAAGTGGACTGGATCATGAAAACATCCTGTCCTCGAACGTTTTCAAGCACTTCAACCCAAATTTCACCATCTGCAAACCGGCGAACATGGGCGCGGCAGAGCGAAATATCGAGATGAGCGGCAATTGCCTCGGCGAGCGCGCGATTAGAGTTGCCCGCCAGAAGTTTCATTGCTGACATCGACCCCACCTCATGGTTTTGATTTCCGGCGGGTCTTAGCAGCCGCAGCCGCCAGGAACAATATGACACGGAAAAGACAATGGCTCGTCTTTTAACGAGATTGCGTCAGGCCATGGGAATGTCTAAATGAGCGCTCGGGCAGTTTTCAACATCTTAGTTCGGTCTGATGACGCGTCATAAACCTCTCTGCCGCCAGACGCCTGTGCGGTTCGCCCAATGACTGTGCGCGCGCCCGTGAGCCTCGCGGCGGCGACGCAAGCGCCTGAGAAAACGCGCGTCGTTGTCGCTATGTCCGGCGGCGTCGACTCTAGCGTGGTCGCCGCCTTGCTCAAGGATCAAGGCTATGACGTTGTCGGCGTCACGCTACAACTTTATGATCATGGGGAAGCGACCCATCGCAAGGGGGCTTGCTGCGCAGGTCAAGATATTCAAGATGCGCGCGCTGTCGCCGCGCGCCTCGGCATTCCTCATTTTGTCCTCGACTATGAGACAAAGTTTCGGGAAAAAGTGATTGACGGCTTTGCCGCCTCTTATGCGAGCGGTGAAACGCCTGTCCCGTGTATTTCTTGTAATCAATTTATCAAATTTGCCGATCTCTTCGCGACCGCACAAGATCTTGGCGCAGATTGGCTTGCAACGGGACATTATATTTCAGCAAAAGAAGACGCCTCTGGTTCTCGCGCCTTATATCGCGCAAAAGACGCAGCCCGGGATCAAAGCTATTTTCTCTTTGCAACAACGCGCGAACAATTGCGCATGCTGCTTTTTCCACTCGGCGATTATTCTAAATCTGAAGTGCGCGAATTGGCGCGCCATTATGGGCTTTCAGTCGCGGATAAAGCGGATAGTCAAGATATTTGCTTTGTGCCAAATGGACGTTACACGGATGTTGTGGCGCGCTTAGCGCCAGAAGCCATCACGCCAGGAAATATTGTTCATCTTGATGGACGCATCCTAGGGCGCCATGCAGGCGTCGCTCATTATACAATCGGACAACGTCGTGGACTTGGCTTAGGCGCGAGTGTTGCCGGTCGTGACTCAGAGCCTCTCTTTGTTGTTAAGATCGACGCGAGCAAGGCTGAAGTTATCGTTGGCCCTCATTCCGCCCTTGAAACGCGCGCAGTGCGCTTAAGGGACGTAAACTGGATTGGCGAGGGCGCCTTAAAAGATGTGCCGCCCCAAGGTTTAGCTATCATGGCCCGGGTGCGATCGACGCGCCCACCACTCCCAGCCCGTCTTTTCTTAGATGCTGATTTAAGCGTGCAGGTCGTTTTTCAAACCGGAGAATTTGGCGTCTCACCGGGTCAAGCATGTGTCTTTTATGATGGCGAAGAGGAACACGCGCGGGTTTTAGGCGGTGGTTTTATTGCTGTCGCAGAAATAGGCGATACAGAGAGCTCTAGTTATACAACTCCCTTGCAACCCCCGACGAACGCCTCGAGAGCTAACGCATGAGCGAAGCCAGAGATTTTTCCCTCAATGACTCCGTTCAAAACGATAATGTTGAGCTCCCCTATGCTGCGGAAGCTTATGCGCGATGGGCCCCCTTTTATGACATGACCTTCCGCGTGGTTATGCGCCCAGGTCGTCGCGCAATTGCAGCAATCGCCTCGGAAATAGGCGGTCCAGTCTTAGACGTGGGCGTTGGCACAGGTTTAGAGCTGCCAATGTTTGCGCCCCATATTGAAGTAACTGGCGTTGATTTATGTGAACCCATGCTCCGGCGGGCTAAAGAACGGATCCTGCGCGAGCGTTTAAAAAATGTCCCTGGCCTATTGCTGATGGACGCAACGCAACTTGCCTTTCCAGACGATACCTTCGCCTGCGTCGTCGCCCCCTATTTGTTGCCGGTGGCTCCAGTGCCAGAGGCGATTTTGGATGAATTAGCCCGCGTTGTGAAACCAGGCGGCGAGATTATCCTGGTTAATCACGTCAGCAATGAAGATGATCTCTTATCCATGCTCGAGCCCTGGCTCGCCAAACATATCGCCCCAAAACTCGGCTGGCGCCTACAATTTCAATGGTCAATTATTGGCGATTGGATCGAACAGCGTGATGATATGAAGCTTCTTGACCGTCGGCTTTTAGCGCCTTTTGGTCTTTTTACCCTTACGCGCATCAAACGCTTGCCAAGAGATCAACAAAAATCTCAGGCCAAAAATCATGCAGGTGAAAAAGAATTCGCCTAACCAAGCTAGCGCTCGCCTTCTTGAAGAGCTAGTTAAGTCAAGCGGCGCTGCGGGACTCGTGCAGGACTATTATTCCCCGGGGCCTTATCGATCTCTAAGGGAGCTGTCCCTGATCTTGCTCGTGGGCTTGGTCACACGGCGCCCACCTACGTTGTAGGTTCCCGGGATCGATGTCCCACGGTTCATGTGGCCCGCACGCATCATGTCTCAGAAGCAAGCATTCATTCCATGAGCGACGATAAGCAGTTTCTCCGCCGTCATAGTCTAGAGAGACGAGATCTCATTACTCATGAAGAGGCGCATCAGGCCGCTCAAGAACTGACAAAAAACAGCCTGACATGTCTCAAGCCCATAATTGCGCTGTATCCGTCAAACAACGCGCTCATCTCGCTTTACTGGCCCATTCGCAGCGAAATCAACACGCGTCCGTTAATCGAGGCACTATCTTTGCTCGGCCACACTATTAGTCTGCCAATTATGCATCAGGTCAAACAACCGCTTGTCTTTCGGAAATTTGTGCCGGGAGATGACTTAGTTAAAGGCCCCTATGGTCTCTCTGAGCCATCAGACGATAAAGCCCTCATTGAACCAGATATTATCTTTGCGCCTCTTGCGGCCTTTGATCGACGAGGATTTCGTCTGGGCTATGGCGGGGGCATTTATGATGCGACATTCACAAAACTCCGCAATAGAAAAAAAATAACGGCGATAGGTCTTGCTTATGCGCTTCAGGAAATTGATCAAGTGCCGATAGAACCACATGATCAGAAACTTGATTATCTCATAACGGAACGGGAAATTATTTCCTTTTCTTAAAGTTATTTTGATGACTTTTCAGATACTGGCAGATTAATCAATATGCCTGCTTGAAGTTTCTGCCGCAGCTTAATCTTTGGATTTAATTGCATGAGCTGGGCTAACTGTTTTTGATCTCCATAAATTTTTTGACAAATCTGTTTTAATGTTTCGCCCTTCATTGCTCTATAGACTGACTTTGCGCTTAAAGGCCCGCTTTCTGGCGCAGGAGATTCCTTCTCTCCAGCCGTGTTTGAGGCGTCATTTTGATCCGAGAGAGAAAGCGCCGCTTGTTCTTGCGCAGGATTTTTTTCCTCAGCCCCTGATACATTTTCGCTTGATGTTGTTTCTGGAACGCTGCTGAAGAAAAGCATGCCAATAAGCATATAGCAAAAGGCTAAAGAGAGGATCGCTAAACTATACTCATTCGCGCCTCTAATCCGCTTTGGCCGACGCAACGGCGGCCGCGTATGATTGCCCAAAGCATTGGGTTCAACAGCGCTTTCAACGCCCCGCAAAGACAAAAATGCTTGTAATGAGAAAAAAAACAATAAAATGGCTGAAAAGAAAGCCACATTCTGTTTTGAAGCAAAGAGATACGCCAATGTTATCGCTTGAAGGATCATTACTCCAGAAGAAAACCCTGAGGAGCCATTGACCTTATGTCGTAAATAAGTGAGCCCCATAATGGCTAATGATAAAAGCAAAAAGAAGATTGAGCAGCTGGACTGAAAATACATATCAAATTTAAAGAGGCGCAATAAATAAAGATCAATTAAACCTATGCTTAAGCTAAGATAGACAATGGGCAGCCAATCTTTGGTTTTGATAAATAACCACGCATGATAGAAGGC
>OMIO01000170.1 GCA_900299115.1 Methylocystaceae bacterium
ATGATAAGCAGAAAAGATCAAAAAATTTATGTTCGTCAAGGACTGACCCCTGTTTTCGAGAGTCCAGTAACAATTAGAGATATAGCCTCTCCTCTTGGAGAGCATCTCTACATAGCAACAGCGACGACAGAGGATGGGAACTCACTGAAATGGTCATCTCTCTCTTTGCAGTCAAGCGCTAAGCGTGAAAATGAAGAGTTTATCAAAGTAAAATTAGAGTCCCGAACTCAAATAAATCATCAACTATTTGATACAATAACTTCAAATGAATATGAGGCTCTGCAGCGTATTGAAATCAGCCAGGAAGTTCGCGATAGGCTAGCGGAGCGCCTATGGGTCGGTAGTTCAATGATCATTTCAGATCAATCTCCAAGTAGTGAAACTGGTAATGACGGGACGGATCTTACGGTTAAAATTCATTAGCAATGCTTCTGGCGCGTTTATATAAAAGATGCGTTGTAGCTCTAGATTTCTGTTTTTAGCTTCCTATGACTTAACTCTTTTTCTGGGTTATAAAAAACTAATCATAACGCATTTTGGATAAAAAAATGGATTATGAGGCTATGGCTGCTTCGCTTGAAGCAAGCGGCGAGTATCGGGTCTTGAGAAAGATTAGACCTAGAAAAGAATATTCCGCATCTGACGGTTCCTTGCTGAAACGAGGATTATTTATTGATGTTGAAACTACAGGTCTATCATTTGTTGATGATGAGATCATAGAGCTTGCAATGGTGCCCTTTTCATATGGAAATACTGGAAAAATATTTGAGATTTTTGAGCCCTATCAGAGTTTCCAAGAACCTTGCAAAGCGATCCCAGCAGAAATCACCGAAATTACTGGTATCACTCAAAACATGGTCTCAGGCTATAAACTAGATCGAGAGCTGATTGAGAGTTATTTAACAAAGGCGGATATTATCATTGCACATAATGCGTCATTTGATCGTAAATTTATGGAAAAAATCTTTTCACAAGCTTGCATAAAACCCTGGGGATGCTCAGCAACGCAAATTAACTGGAAAGCAGAGGGCTTTGAGGGGAGTAGATTAGGTTATCTTGTCGCCTCAGCTGGTTTTTTTTATGATCGTCATCGCGCATTGAATGATTGTTATGCGGCGATTGAATTACTCGCTCGACCTTTGCCTAAGAGCAAACTATTCGCGTTAGGGGTGTTGCTTGAAAATGCGCGTCGGTCCAGTTGGCGGATCTGGGCTTCTCATGCTCCTTTTGAACTCAAAGATAAATTAAGAAGGCGTGGATATAGATGGGCATCAGGAGAAAACGGAGGTCACAGAGCCTGGTTCATAGATGTTCCAAGTGAGGGCAAAGAACTAGAATTAAAGTATCTAGAAGGTGAAATCTATGGACGAGAGCCTCCCATACATATGAAGAGAATTGACGCTTACGATCGGTTTTCTGAACGAGCCGAGTAAATGTATTAAACTCCTAATAATATGAGATAATATCGATCTCTGTGAATTATTCATTTCAGGTTTTAAATCGTATTACGCCCGTATATGTGGTGTGTAATAGATTTTCCTTGATATTGGATATTAAGTGTTTATATGTGTCTAATCGAGCTTCTGCCGAACGACATGGCTACTTCGCCTTACGGCAGTTGGCGCGTGACTTCCCTACCAGAACTTCGACTCTTGTCAGCCGTTAACGCGGCTGGAAACTTGCTTGTTCATGGAAAGGACATGTTATGGCGACTGGTGTTGTTAAATGGTTCAATTCAACTAAGGGCTTTGGTTTTATCCAGCCAGATGATGGCGGCGCAGATGTTTTTGTGCATATTAGCGCTGTAGAGCGTTCTGGACTCAGAGATCTTCCAGATGGGCAGAAGATTTCTTACGAACTCGTTATGGATCAGCGTAAAGGCAAGGCTTCTGCAGAGCAATTGAAGCTCATCTAAGCTAGTCTCTGTGAATGAAAGTGCTTCGCTATTTTTTTGAAATTGAATAGCGAAGCATTAACTCTCGTGAGTTTTTTTAAGTATTCTTTTTTTGATTTTCTAATGTCTTAAAGCAAAAAGACCAGGCGCTATATTTCTATTCATTAGTCTGAGAAATGATATGCCAGAATATCAAATAGTCTTTATTCTTCATCCTTGTATTTAACCTTACTTATCACTTAGGTATCTAATGCATTTGAAGATTTAGATTTTGATCTTATCCGCGGCGCTTTGTCACATGATTAGCTATTTCTAACTATTGTTTAAATTTCCTGAACGGTTCATTGAGTAAGAATAGGTCAGGGCTTTTTTGGATTTGCCTGCGCTCGACTTATAGCAATGTTTTGCAGGTATCTCCAAAGAGAGTATAACATGAATAATCAAGCAGCTTCGGGTCGCCTCAAGGGCCTTATTTGGGTTGGCGTTGCTTTAGCCGTGATAGTAACAATTGTTGGTTTCGCTCCGGTGATTTCCCACCTCGGTTGATGAGCAAAGATTAAACGCAAGAAGCCGCGCAACAGAGCTGCGCGGCTTCTTAATTTAAAGCTGCTATTTTATAGATTCCAACTTAATTATACATATAAACTGGCGTGCCGACATCAACACGCTCAAAAAGATCAATCACGTCTTCATTGCGCATCCTAATACAGCCATAGGAAGCGGCAGATCCGATAGACTGTCGCATTTTTGCAGTAGTTCCATGAATTGCAACTTGATACTGATCGAGGGTTATTGCGCGAGAACCCATTGGATTACGTGGAGAGCCGCCTGGAATAAGGTCTGGCAATTCAGGATGATCGGCCCGTACCGAAGTAGGCGGCGTCCAGTCCGGATCAACATATTTGCCGCTTATCGATGTCTCGCCGTACCATTCCTTTCCTTTTTTTGGAACGGCTATCGGATAGCGTATGACAGAGCCGTCATCTGAAATAAGGAGCAATTCACGCTTTCCAGCGTAAATCACGATCCGTGTGCTTGGCATTGGACTAAAGAAATCAAATCCAAAGTCTGCCTCAGCTTCGGCATGTGCGACTGTTGCCGCGCAAAGCATTGATAGTCCTACAAGGATTTGGGCTTTAACTCTGTGATTAGTTAATAAGATCTTAAAGATCTGTGTGAGATGGATAATTTTTGTTATTAGAATTTTAATCATGTTTCCCAGACCCTTAATCTTTACGCTTATCGGGCAAAGATTAAGAGAACTTGGTTTATAAAGAGTTTCTAAGCTGCCGCTTTCCTAATCATAGTAAGCTGCAGATGATCAGATCATAAATCTCAATCTATAAATAATATGCCTGGGAAAGCGCGCCTATGAAATAAAGGCGTCAAATTTAGCCAAAGCGCTTTTAAGCTCTTGACCGAAGGGAAGTCCATTCAGAAACTCCTCTGTGCGTTGAGGTTCGCGCCCCCATGCAATGAGACCGCCAGCAATGGTGAGTAAAACGAGGGACAGTAGGGGGAAGAACATACCAATGATCACGGATACGCCGATTAATGCGCCACGTTTTGTGCGAGGGTCATAAGACATAAGCAGACTTTCCAATATTAATGACAGAGGGTGAGGGTGGTCAGGTTTTATCTCGTCATTTTGGCTGAAAAATGAAGAAAGAGCCTAGGCCTATCAGGCTAAAACCTAAAATCGTTCTCATATTGGGCGTTTCGTCTAGGACAAGAAAAGAGAAAATCGTAAAGATTACAAGTGTAATGATCTCTTGAAGGGTTTTTAGTTGAGCTGCTGAATAAAATCCATAGCCAATTCTGTTGGCTGGGACAGCCAAACAATATTCAAATAAGGCTATTGCCCAACTTACCAAAATTGCCAATGGCAGAGAGACTCTTGTGAATTTTAAATGTCCATACCAGGCGCAAGTCATGAAGAAATTGGAAGCGCATAAGAGCAGTATCGGCGCAATCCTTGGAGAAGTTAAGAAAATCTGCATTCTTTACGCTTTCTTATAAGTATATTGGGAAGTTTATTCTTAGATTATGCCCCAGTTAAGTCGAATTTTTTCAAGTGGCTCATGCGCGATTGAGAAGTAATTTGGTCCCAATAGGGGATCAATTTTACAGTTTTTTCCTCTCATAATTGCGGCTGAAACTCGCTCTACCCCACCGGGAGCTGAGAGTGTGTGTTGATAGCTGTGGGTTACAAGGCTTTTGAGAAGTCCGGTTTCATAAATACTGACAGCGCCAACAAAACCGAGCATTGCTCCTTGAGATCGACTAGCGCTCGCCATAAAAGCGGTTACTTCTAGTTCGCCGATAGCAGTTGTGTCGTAGTTAGCAATAACATGCACCCAGTCATGATGCGCCAGAGCAGCGTTGGCGCCGCCAATTTCTCCGGGTAATTTGAAGCCTCGTTTTTGATAAAACTGCCAGAGCTCTTTGCCTAAGCTAGCGTCAGGATAGTCTTTTAGCTTTGCCCATCGAGCGGTTTCTTGTGGATTCGATTCAAGGGAGAGAGCATAAGCGCTATCGCCATAATGTGACAGTAATTGTTTAAAATGTTGATCATCCTGTGGATCGCCTTCCCCGATCCAGTTCAGTCGATAAAAATCCAGCGTCGCCTGAAGTTGGGCATTTTTACTCAAATCACGCGCCAAAAGGAGCGTTCGATCATCGATTGCAAGTTGATCGGCCCATTGATCAACTGAAGCCTGTAATTCTTTAGAGATAGGCCGACAAAGCATTTCCATCGTGGTCATCAATTCGATTAGCTCACGACGTTGAGCGGGTTCTGGGAGCCGTTCCTTTACATCTAAAATAGTTATGCGAAAGATATTTTCGAAATCGATTTCATAATTGAGAAGTTCTTTAAAGAGCGTCGTTAGAACGTGTGGGATTTCTGGCGAGGGCCAGCCATGTTCTAAGTAACACGCGCTAAAGATTGCCTGAGCTAAAAGGGGCGCCTGTTCTGGTTTATTATGGATCAAAAACATTGAAAAATCCTGCAAGACGTTAAAATTTATAGTCTCCAAAAATAATATCGATCCAATCTTATTATACAAAATACTCAATAAAATCTTTTCTTCAAATCAACAAATAGGCGAAATCATATGGCGTTGCCCGAACAATTAAAGCTAGCATGATTTTTGTTTTGGCAAGAATATTTGTGTTGATATTTTTAAGTCTTGAAGTGGAATTAATCGTAAGAATAAATAAGCGCGCTATCGATAAAGACTAGTCTCTTATTTTACGGCGAATATATGAAATGGCGTCATATTTGAAACATAATCTATGCGCGATTACGCCATAATTTCTAATTGTTTGAGATTATTTGTTGCGCGAATAGCACAGGAGAAATCAAAATAAAGGGATGCTTATTATATGATCAGATTGCGCGTTGACTGAGATCTTCAACAATCAGAATTATTCCTAACCTAAGCGCGCGAATCAATTGATTGGTGATTTATGAAAAAAATTCTACTTTCCGCCACGGCCCTATCGACTGTTTTGCTCTCAGGATCTGTAATTGCCGCTGATCTTTCATCAACTAAGGGTTCTGAGGATGTTGCGTCGCTCGTGCCAAGATCAGGTCTCTCTTTGGGTCTTGGCGGTAATTTAAATCTAGCGACTTTTGGTCAGCAAAACTTCTACTGGGCTGGAACCACTACCGATTATTTTGTTAGTGACGGAAAGCCGTGGGGACATGGCTATGCAGCTTATAGTACGAAGGTAAATTTAACCCCGCAATTGAGGGTCGCGCCGCTTGGTCAGATCAATTACTTTAATCACTTTGGTAATACTGAGTGGATATGGGGCGGTAAGTTTGCCTATACCTATCTAAATTCGCGCGCTTCTGTATCGAATGTCGGTATACCTCAATTTGGCGCTTATTTTCTAGAGGATCAGGTAGTTCATAATCCACCTAACCATGATTTAACTCTAAAATATACATCAAGCTTCTTTGGAACTGGGGACCTGCAGTCCTACCAAACGAGCATCAATCATCAAATGATCTTGACCCCTTATTTGGGGCGATCATTTTCGAATGGTTTCCTATATGCAGGCG
>OMIO01000171.1 GCA_900299115.1 Methylocystaceae bacterium
CGCATTCAGTTATGCGCTTGGAGATTTATTGCAGTCTAGCGTTTACGGCGTACAGCTTTGGGCGCAAATGAGCGATCCCGGACTGGAAGATCTTGTGCGCCTGGCAAAAGAAAGAAGATTTTTCTTCTGCGGTCTTGGGCCAGCATTTTTAAATGGCGAGGATGTTTTAATTTTGCAAATGCTTAATTGTGATGTAGCGATAGAAAAATTACAGTTATTTTCTCAGCAGACTATAGAGCTTGCGCGTTTTATTGCACAAGATCAGTTGGAAATATAACGCGTCTTAAGTTTTTTGCTTAGCTTGATCAAATTTTATTTCCGTAAATAGGGCGCAGTAGTGTTCTAAACGCGCGCAGCTTTATAAAAAGGCAGGCTTATTGGATTCTACAAGCAAGTCCGCTTTTTGTATTAAAGCCCATTTCTTTGCGCTGGCGCTAGACGGTAGCAGGCGGCGATCACGCCGAGAAGCGCGAGGCCAATGAGCACTGGGGTTCTCGTATCGGGGACGGTGACGAGAATGAGAATGACGCAGACAAGAAAGCTCGCGGCTATGAGGCTGGTGTAGGGCCAAAAAGGCAAATTAAAATGCGGAATAGCTTTTCCCTCTCGCGCGAGCATATCTCGAAATTTTGTATGGGTATAAAGAATGCTAAGCCATACAAGTATGCCGATAAAGGTTACGGCGGCGGTTAAATATTCAAAAGCTTGGGCTGGAGCAAAGTAATTTAAACCTGCGCCCGTGAAGAGAAATCCAACAGTTAAAAACATCGCATACATTGGAATGCCATTTTGCGCTATTTTACCAAATATTTTTGGCGCATGCCCTGTCTGGGCCAGCGTGTATAGGATGCGCCCGCTACTAAAGATCCCGCCATTGCAAGAAGAGAGCGCGGCAGTAACGACAACAAAATTAATCACGCCTGCGGCGCGCTCTAGCCCCATGCGCTCAAAGACCTGAACAAAGGGGCTGCCATCCACGCCAATCCGGTTCCAGGGAAAAATTGCTAAAATAACAAAGAGCGCTCCGACATAAAAAATGATGATCCGCCAGATGAAGGAATCGATCGCCATGGGGATTGTCGTTTCGGGATTTTCTGCCTCTCCTGCAGTAATGCCGATCATTTCAACGCCGACATAGGCGTAAACAACCATTTGCATGGACAAGAGACATCCAGTGAGGCCGCCGGGGAAAAAGCCGCCATTTTGGGTAAGATTGTTGAGCCCAACGGGCGTCCATTCACCAGGAAAGCCAAAAGTAATGACGAATAAGCCCAGGGCGATCATGATTAAAATTGTGACGACTTTGATTAGGGCGAACCAAAATTCAAATTCTCCAAAGACACGCGCGGTGAAGAGATTAACAACGCCCATCATTGCTATGGAAGAAAAAGCCCATATCCATTGAGGCGAGTGAGGAAACCAAAATTGCATGTAGATGCCAACTGCAGTGACTTCAGCAATGGCAATGATGGTCCAGTAGAACCAGTATCCCCAACCAACTAAATAGCCCAAAAAAGGACTTGCATAATTTGTGGCGTAGGCAGCGAAGGATCCAGTAACGGGATGATAAACGGCCATTTCACCAAGAGCGCGGAGAATAAAGAAGGTCATCGCGCCGGCAAGAATATAGGCCAGCACGATTGACGGGCCCGCAACTTTAATCGCCGAGGCTGAGCCAAGGAAAAGCCCCACGCCAATTGTGGAGCCGAGCGCCATAAGTTGCATTTGACGCACGCCCAGAGTCCGTCGGAAGCCTTCTTGGTGCTCTTGCATGAGAATCGCCTTGATCAATTTGAAGAGGCATAGACTATCGGGATCGGATTAAGAGGACCAGTGGACTTGGATAAAAGGTAAAAAGATCTTGTTGATCTTAAAAATTTCGAACAACAGGCTCATAGTTTAAAAGGTTTTATCTACTGATGCAGACGCATGGGGCGTATCTACATTTGGCTCGATATCAGATCCGTTAATATCGGGAAATATAGTTGCAGAGGAAAGCCATAAATGAGCGGTTCGATTAGGGATCTTGCGTTAAATTATGTCGCAACATGACGCCGACCGCATATGAGAAGGCTGCGCCAAATATGCCCAGAAAAGTTGAGTTGACATACTGGCTCTCAGCGCCCTGAGAGATAATCTTCATTATTGATGCGCCGATCAAAACAATAAAAGGAAGCGACATGGCAATGCCAATCCAGTAGAGCGCTGCGCCAATTTTTTTCTTCATAATTTTTTCTCGGATTTGAGAAGGATTTTTTTTTAATCTAGGGCGCAAATTCTCTAATTTCCAGCCATTCTGCTGTGCTCGAAATTATTTTAGTCTCACTTCAACATATTGGGGCATATTTTTCTTTTAAGAACTGAGTATCAGGTTGTTTCGTTGTTTTAGGAGGTTGCTCGCAGCGCTCTTTTGAGCTGGGCGATGATCGCGAAACGCGTATTGTCTGCAAGACCGTGAGCATTCAACCAAAGCTGCAGAATTGGTCTGTTTGCAGCACTTGACCTCGCGCTTTCCCGCCACAGTTACGTATCGTCAAGGTGTTGAAAAACCCTTGATCACTGGGGTTTGGCGAATAAAAAGGCTTCGTTGGCGAAATATTCAGGCAGACGGGCCCATAACTTAGGATCAGTCTGAATTGGCTGCGGTATTGCTAGGATCTGATATCTCAAATTTCACCTTTTACGCTCGGGAGGCGCAACGTGAAAAACTTTAAATGGAAGACTTATTTGCCTTGGGTCATCTTTGTAGCCTTAGGCGGCCTAATGATCTTCGTCTATCAGAACCAGCAAACGCGAACTTCGGGAAGAGAAATCACCTTCAGCGAGCTTCTTGTTCAAATTGATGAGGGTCGCGTCCATGACGTGATTATTGCTGGAAATGAAGTTTCTGGTCACTTTACCGACAACAGATCATTCCAAACCTACGCCCCAGATGATCCGACCCTTGTGCGCAAGCTTCAAGACAAAAATGTGCAAATTTCTGCACGCCCCTCACATGACGGGCCGACAGGTTTTTGGATGAGTTTATTGATCAATGCGCTGCCGTTGGTGCTGTTCATCGGCGTATGGATCTTCATGGCCCGTCAGATGAATGGCATGGGTGGAAGAGGCCAAATGGGTTTTGGCAAGTCTAAGGCCAAGCTCATGACTGAGACTGAAGGACGCAAGACATTCGAAGATGTCGCTGGCGTAGATGAAGCCAAAGAAGATTTGCAAGAAATTGTCGAATTTTTACGCGATGGACAAAAGTTCCAACGACTAGGCGGTCGTATTACACGTGGCGTCTTGCTCGTTGGACCTCCCGGAACCGGCAAAACGCTTCTTGCGCGCGCCATTGCAGGCGAAGCTGGCGTTCCATTCTTCTCCATTTCTGGTTCCGACTTTGTTGAAATGTTTGTTGGCGTCGGCGCCTCGCGCATACGTGACATGTTTGAGCAGGCTAAAAAGAATGCGCCTTGCATCATTTTCGTTGACGAAATTGACGCGGTCGGTCGTCATCGTGGCGCAGGCCTTGGCGGGGGCAATGATGAGCGCGAACAAACTCTCAATCAGTTGCTTGTCGAAATGGATGGCTTCGAGGCCAATGAAGGCATCATCTTGATTGCGGCCACTAACCGAGCCGATGTGTTGGATCCAGCTCTGCTGCGTCCGGGCCGATTTGACCGTCAGATCCAAGTTCCGCCACCAGATTTCATTGGTCGCGAGAAGATACTGCGTGTGCATTCACGCAAAGTTCCCCTTGGACCTGATGTTGATTTGAAAGTTGTCGCACGTGGCACGCCGGGGTTCTCCGGGGCGGATTTGATGAACCTTGTCAATGAAGCTGCGCTGCTCGCAGCAAGACGCTCAAAGCGTATTGTTACTGCCAAAGAATTTGATGATTCTCGCGATAAAATCTTAATGGGTGCAGAACGTCGCACGTTGATGATGACCGAAGAGGAAAAACGCTTAACCGCTTATCATGAAGGCGGCCATGCGCTAGTCTCTTTAAACATGCCGGGCTCAACCCCAATTCACAAAGCTACAATTATCCCTCGCGGTGGCGCTTTGGGAATGGTGCAAACTCTGCCAGAGCGTGATCAAGTATCGCAGACTTATGAACAAATGATCGCGATGCTGGCAATGGCTATGGGTGGACGTGTTGCTGAAGAGCTCATTTTTGGGGCGAATAAAGTCACCTCGGGAGCGGCATCAGACATTCAGCAATGCACGCGTGTCGCTCGAGCGAAGATCACCCAATTGGGTTTCTCAGACAAGCTTGGTACAGTTGCTTATGCGGAGCCACAGCAGGAGCAATTTCTTGGCTACTCGCTTGGGCGTCAGCAAAAAATATCTGAGTCAACGCAGCAACTGATCGACTCTGAAGTGCGTCGATTGGTTCAAGAGGGCTATGACACTGCTAGACGGATCCTGACTGAGAAGCGGGATCATCTTGAAATTCTCGCTAATGGTCTCTTGGAATTTGAGACTCTCTCGGGCGAGGAGATTGTCAATCTGCTGGCTGGGCAAAGACCTATTCGTGAAGATGTGCCGCCGATGTCATCCGGCTCTGCGTCGGGTGGAACATCTGTTCCCTCATCCTCATCGCCTGTTGAGGCTGATCTTGGTGGCATGGCTCCAAGCCCAGCGCGCATCAGCCATAAGCTATAAGTTTAAAGAAAAGCCCGGGTCTACTCGGGCTTTTCTACTTATTACTGTGCTCAACCCATGCGCCTATTCATCCCATGATTTTGATGTCTCAGGCGCTGTGTGAATCAATTGATTTGTTGCCTGATCGCTCGTGATACAAGTTTTGTAACTTTTCAGGAGATGTCTCCCGCGTTACGAGCTCGTTACTCCCGGGGCAAGTAAAGTGGGTCAGACAGAAGACCGTTCGTGCCTCCCAGCGCGGACGGTCTTCGCATTTTAGTTGGTATAAATTATGTTACGGACAAATGAATCATTTTATTGAACTGATACCTTCTTGCCCAGATTGAGAAACGTTTTAGACGAGGTTTTGACATAATTCGGTTTGAGCGCTGTTGCCGACATCACACAGGAGGATATGTAAAAATACCTCTTAAACAATCGGCTAAGGCGTTGAAAATATATGCGCATGATTTTCAAGAGCTGTTTTAAATATTCGTCCTTCGTCATGATCTGCGATGGGCGTCTTGGATCTTTTATGCAATTATTTAACAATATAAATTTTCCAATCTCAGCGCGATGAGAGGCTGGGATGCGCGCGCTGATATTTAATCGAACTTCGTTTTACGACCCGCTACTGTGGCTTCGATATAATATTTTATTTATAAGCGTTTTA
>OMIO01000172.1 GCA_900299115.1 Methylocystaceae bacterium
ACGCAGAACGTAAGGTCGAAAGAGCTCGGGCGCAGATAGGAGAGGTGAATGAGGCGCTCGAAGATATTGTTCTCTCCTCTCAATGGTCAACCCGCTTTGCGCGGACTGTTATCGTAACAAGAAATGCAAAGAGATTAGTCTATTACAACGAAATAAGCGATATATTAGATGGTAAAATTGCGCGCCCAAGGAATTATAATTTAGAATATTGGGATATGGTGGCGGGAGGTTTTGCCCCTGAGCCAGAAGCCATCAAGGAAGGTGCAATTTCCATAGAAGATCGATTGCGCAAATTAGATGCCTCGCCAGAAGAATTAGAGAAATTAAAACAAGCAAAAAAGCTCTTTGATAAAATGACAGTCGTGGAGCTGATGAGTATGCATGCGGCTCTCGGTGAATTTGATGATGGAGCAGGCGGGTTTACGCGTCGGGGACGCCCTGATTCAGAATTTGGAAAAGAAGCATTATTTAGTGAAAGCTATAATAAGGATAATGGTGATTTAAGTCGCACAATTGCTGAGTTAAGGGATCTTATTACAAAAAGATTTACAAAAAAAATAGATCAGCAGCAGAGTTCTGCTGATTTTCTTCTCACGCTAAATACAATATTAGCGCTAACGCTTTTTGGCCTAATCTTATTATCAATATTTTATCTTCGTACGCGATTTGCTGTAAGAGCTGCGCATTTAATGGAAGTGATCAAACAAATCAGTTCTGGAGATTTTGATAGTAAGTCCGAAATAGTGGGCAATGATGAAATCGCAGATATGGCTAAAGCCGTTAGTCATATGCAGGCTAATCTTGTCGCGACGGTAACTGTCGCCTCCCAGCTGGCTGATGGTGATTTGACGGGCAAGGTTGATGTTCTCTCAGATCGCGATCGGCTTGGCATCGCACTACATGATATGATGGAGAAATTATCATCAATTGTTATATCTCTTCGCTCAATTGGCGACGGCGTGGCTGCCAGTAGCGCTCAGTTGCAGTCTGCCGCTAAGCAAGTCTCAGATGGCGCTCATAATCAGGCAAGCTCCGTGCAGGAAACAGCGGCTGCTATGGAAGAAATCACAGCAAGCATCCGTCAAAACGCTGAAGCCTCAAACCGCACACAACAAACATCAACGCGTCTTGCCGATGACGCTAGAACCTGCGCTCAGGCGATGCAGCGAACAGCTGCAGCAATGAAAGATATTGCTGATAAGAGCATGGCAGTTGAAGAAATAACGCGAAAAATTGAATTACTCGCCTTAAATGCTTCCGTTGAAGCTGCGCGGGCTGGTGAACATGGTAAGGGCTTTGCTGTAGTTGCTGCTGAAGTATCTAAGTTAGCCGAACTCAGTAAAGAGGCTGCGAGCGCTATCCAGCAGTCTTCTGTTGAAGGAAAAGATACAGCCGAGCAAACAAATCGTATGTTGACAACGCTGCTCCCAGAAATTGAAAAGGCGAAAGATCTTGTTCAGGGTATTAGTGTTGCAAGTGAAGAACAGGCAACAGGCACGCAGCAAGTGAATGTAGCCGTGAGGCGTTTAGATGATGTGACCCAATCTAACGCCTCCGCAGCTGCGCAAATGTCTGCGACTGCGAATGCTCTTGCGGAACATGCTCGCGAATTACAAAATGCAATCGGCTGGTTCCGAATACAACAGTTGAATTCAAGAGAATTCCCGTCAAGTAAGCGGTTCGAGAAAACCATTGCGCCGCGTCAGGACGTCAGTCTGGTAGCTGAGTCGAGTAATCTGGGTAAGTATTAATGCGGTTGAGAGTAGCTATCTGATGGCGCAAGATCACATTCAGTCTTCGCAGGGTCTTGCAAACTCTGGTGAAATCCTGATCTCAAAAGACTTAGTGGAAGAAGCCACAAATCAGAAAGATGAGTCGCGCTTATTCGTTTTCGAATTTGCAAAAATGGTTTTTTCTTTGCCTCTTAATCATGTCGAGGAAGTAATAGAATCAGATAAGATTGAGGCTTATCCGGGTTCAGTATCTCATTGCAGAGGAACAATTAATCACCGCGGTCGCGTTGTGCCGATATTTGATAGCCACGGATTGGGATTTGAAAAAGATCAAGAACTAGCCATATCGCCCTATGTCGTTATTATAAACATTAGGGGACTTGTCTTTGGTCTAACCTTGGAAAAACATCTTGAGCTTATTTATTTTGATGTAAGTTCAATTGATCAATCACATGAAAATCGTCAGCTTTATACTCTTGGTATGATCCCATATCGGGAAAAAGCGATGAGTGTGCTCGCGCCAGAATTAATCGCGCCCCTAGTCAAGCTCCATTTTAATAATCAAGGCATTGACGATTATAGAGAGAACGATCAGCTCAATGGTAAAATTAATAATTTAGAAAAATTTATTGTCAGCCGAATTGGTGAAATGACGATCGCTCATCCTGTCGAGACAGTTCTTGAAATTGTAGAGGGTTTGGATGTCATGCCGCTCTTTGGGGCAGATACAAGTCTGCGTGGACTCACAAGTCTTAGAGGTCGCGTATTGGCTTGCGTCGATATTTCAGAAGTTCTGGGTTTGACCCCTCGAGTTCTTGATGATCGAAGCGCTTTTCTTGTCCTCTCGACAAAAGAAGCGGAGTTTGCGCTTTGTGTTGATCAAGTTTTGGGAATAAAAAATCTAACATCGGAGAATTTTCAGCCTACCGAGGGATTGCTGCCTTCCGCCGTTCAAGAGCTTTTTGATGGGGTCGCGGAGAATGGCGCTGAAAATTATTTGCGACTTATGGCGTCGGCTATTGTTGATTGGGATCGATTAGCGCCTTTTCGTAATCTAGCAATAGAGTAATTAGTCTATTAACTATTGTGTAAATAATTA
>OMIO01000173.1 GCA_900299115.1 Methylocystaceae bacterium
GCAGTTATTTCTTATGTGCGTGAAAAAAATCTAACCATTGAATGGCATCTTGAGACACATGCGCATGCGGATCATCTTTCTGCAGCCCCTTACTTGCAGCAAGTATTAGGTGGCAAACTTGCCATTGGAGAGCAGATTAAGACAGTTCAGCAGGTCTTTGGAAAAATATTTAATTTTGGTTCTGAATTCGCAAGAGATGGATCGCAATTTGATCAGCTATTTTCTGATGGCGATAAATTTTATTTAGGCGACATACCCGTTATTTGTCTTCATGTTCCTGGTCATACGCCTGCTGACCTCGCCTATATCATAGGCGATTGCGCTTTCATCGGGGATACGCTGTTTATGCCAGATTACGGTACGGCGCGCGCCGATTTCCCAGGCGGCGACGCGCGTCAACTCTTTCGCTCTATTCGTCGTTTATTAGCTCTTCCAGAAGATACGAAAATTTATCTCTGTCATGATTACAAAGCGCCGCAGCGGAATCAGTTTGTCTGGGAAACAACAATTGGCGAACAGAAACGGGCAAATGTGCACGTAAATGATGGCGTCAAAGAAGATGACTTTGTCGCTATGAGAACTAAGCGCGATGCGACGCTTGATTTGCCAACTCTTATTCTTCCCTCTGTCCAAATCAATGTTCGAGGTGGCCATTTTCCGCCTGTAGAAGAAAATGGCGTAAGTTATCTCAAGCTTCCGCTGGATCTTCTATGATTGAGATTTGGAATCGCGCCCAACCACTGCAAGGTTTTATAGGCGGCGCGATGATTGGAGCTGCCTGTACGCTGATGTTGCTCCTACTGGGAAGGATTGCTGGGATTAGCGGCTTGCTCGCGCGGGCCTGTCAATTGACGCGACCTCCCACTTTCGATCTGCTCGCGATTGCCTTTATTTTTGGACTGCCGCTAGGAGCTTTTATTATTGATTTAATCATCAAGCCAGTTGAGGTCATTTATCCAAATAATAATTTGATTTTAGTGTTAGCAGGCTTGCTCGTTGGCTTTGGCGCGAGATTGGGGTCGGGTTGTACGAGCGGTCATGGCGTTTGCGGCGTCTCGCGGCTATCGCCACGCTCATTATTTGCAACCGGGATTTTTATGCTCAGCGGTATTGTGACTGTCGCCTTCATGCATAAATTTGGAATCGCGTCATGAAGTTAGCATACTTCACTTCATTGGTTTCTGGTCTTTTATTTGGCGCAGGTCTTGCTCTTTCTGGAATGGCTAATCCGCAGCGCGTACAAAGTTTTTTAGATATCGGCGGCGCATTTGATCCAACCCTTGCCTTTGTGATGATGGGTGCGCTCCTCGTTATGGCTTTTGCCTGGCGAGCGCAAAAAAACTTATTACATCCATTATTTTCTACTCACTATGAAATCCCCAACACCATGCCGATTGATCTGCGCCTCATAAGTGGCGCAATCCTTTTTGGCGTCGGTTGGGGCATGGCTGGGCTATGCCCAGGGCCAGCGCTTGTTGGTCTCGTTTTACTCCCCAAAAAAGCAATCCTTTTTGTTGGCGCGATGCTTTTAGGGATGGGTCTTTATCGTTTTGTTGACCAGTCGCTTTCCTCAATTAATCCAAATCAACGGTCATAAATATATCAGGGAGTAGGAATGATGGGCGTGGATGGCGCAGTTTTAAAAGACAATAGTTACGACATTGTCATTGTTGGCGGTGGGGCTGGTGGAGTTGCTGTTGCGGCAAGTCTTCTTAAGCGTCGGCCAAAGCTTACTATTGCAATTATAGAGCCCGAAGAAATTCATTATTATCAACCCGGTTTTACGCTCGTTGGCGCTGGCGTTTTCACGCCTGATGCTGTCTGGCATCCAATGGAGAAAATTCTTCCTAAAAAAACAAGTTGGATTAAACACGCTGTTGTTGAATTTGTTCCAGAACAAAATGAGGTTATTCTCTCGGATGGTGGGCGTGTAAAATATCAAATGCTCGTGGCGGCTCCGGGCATTAAGTTAAATTGGGCAGGGGTCAAGGGCTTAAATGAAACCTTAGGCCGCAATGGCGTGACGTCAAATTACCTACCCCACCTTGCGCCTTATACGCATGAAATGGCGGATAGTTTGAAAGGCGGGCGTGCGCTTTTCACACAACCGCCGATGCCAATTAAATGCGCAGGGGCGCTGCAAAAGGCCATGTATCTTTCCTGTGATATTTGGCGAGGTCGTGGCGTTTTGAAAAATATTGAAGTCGAATTTCATACAGCTGGAAACGTTCTCTTTGGCGTTCCGGCCTATGTGCCAGCGTTAATGAAATATATTGAGGCTTACGGCGTTTCATTAAATCTTGAATCAAAACTTGTCTCTGTCGATGGTGAAGCGCGGATTGCAACCTTTGAGCGAAAAAATGAGCAAGGCTCTTTTGAGCTGATTCAGCGCGAATTCGATATGCTGCATGCTGTGCCGCCACAAACAGCCCCTGATTTTGTGGCTAAAAGTCCCCTAGCTGGCGAAACTGGATTTATCAGCGTCGATCAGGACACTCTACAACATACAAAATACCCAAATATCTTTGCGCTGGGGGATGCAACGACAACACCAAATGCAAAGACAGCTGCCGCAGCTCGAAAACAAGCGCCTGCTGTAGCCATTAATGTGATTTCAGTTTTAGAAGGGAACGGACCGATTGTTGCTTATGATGGCTATGGCTCCTGTCCTCTGACCGTAGAGCGCGGTAAGATTGTCTTGGCTGAATTTGGCTATGGCGGCAAATTATTACCCAGCTTTCCAAAATGGTTGCTTGATGGCACGCAGCCCACCCGCGCCGCCTGGTTTTTAAAAGATCGGATGTTGCCGGCAATTTATTGGCACTTCATGCTTAAGGGCCGTGAATATCTCGCCAAGCCGCATATTTATAACAAGAAAACAGGCGAGGCCGTCCAGTGAATTTAGAGAGCCTTTTGCCACTGACTCTGGCTCCCTATGCGCCAGGTCTTATCAGCGGCGGACTTGTTGGATTTACGCTGGGACTTGTGGGTGGTGGAGGATCAATTCTTGCCGTTCCGCTTATGGTTTATTTTGTTGGCGTTAAGGACCCGCATATTGCAATAGGTACGAGCGCTTTTGCAGTAGCGCTTAATGCTCTGGCGAATTTGATTCCGCATGCGCGCGCTGGAAATGTAAAATGGCGTTGTGGTGGTATCTATGCTTCTTCTGGTGTGATTGGCGCGCTTGCGGGATCTAGTCTGGGCAAAGCGTTTGATGGAGAAAAACTCCTTTTTTTATTCGCTTTAATTATGATTATTGTCGGCATAATCATGCTGAGAGGTCGAGGCAACCAAGGCGATCCAGGTGTTGAATGCACTGTCGCCAAAGCGCCAAAAGTATTAAGCTATGGTTTTAGCACAGGACTTTTTTCAGGTTTTTTTGGTATTGGCGGCGGCTTTTTGATTGTGCCTGGTCTTGTTGGCTCAACGGGAATGCCCATTTTGAAAGCTGTCGGCACGTCGCTTGTAGCGGTGAGCGCATTTGGATTAACCACAGCGTTTAATTATGCAGCCTCAAACTATGTTGATTGGAGCCTAGCAGCTATTTTTTTAATTGGCGGCGTAATCGGTGGTCTATTCGGCGCACAGGTGGCAAGAAAACTTGCCAGCTATGGCAGTCTTCTAACAACGCTCTTTGCAAATCTCATCTTTTTTATCGCCGGCTATATGATCGCAAAGACTTTTTTTTCTATTTAATGCGTTTTGGCGCGGGCGCTCAATAAGCATTTAATGAATTCTTTTATAGAGAGGAAAAAATGGCTAAGAAATGGCAAGAAGAAATAAGAGAGCTTTCTGGAGACATTAAAAATCTCAGAGCAGGCATTCCTGAAATAATGAAGGCGTTCACCGCCATGGGCGCATCCGCTGGCGCAAGCGGCGCATTAGACGCTAAAACGAAGGAGTTAATCGCTTTGGCGATTGGCGTTGCAATCAGATGTGATGATTGTATCGCTTTCCACAGTAAGGGCGCAGTTCAGCATGGCGCTTCTCGAGAGGAAGTGCTCGAGACCCTATCAATGGCGATTTATATGGGCGCTGGTCCCTCAGTTATGTATGCGAGTCATGCTTTGACGGCTTTTGATCAACTTCATACGCCTGCTGCCGAATAAAGAAAATAATCTCACGGAGAGACTTATGCATTTTGTTATTTCCGCCACTTATGGGCCGACAGATCCAACACGCGCAATGTTGCCTTATATTTTTGCAACATCTGCTTTGCAGGATGGCGATAAAGTAACGATGATGTTATTCGCTGATGCTGTTTACTCTGCTGTAGAAGGCGCGGGCGTAAAACTCGTTCCTGTAGGGCCGCCAAATCGTTATGAAGAGGCGCTAAAGCATCCAAATATGCTGCTGCTCGTCTGTAAGCCTTGTCTCGAAGCTCGTGGCTTGGCGGAAACAAAGCTCGATTCTCGTATTAAATTGGCAGGCATGAATGAATTTCATGCCGCAGCAAAATCGCCAGATGCGCGTATCGTTAATTTTTAAGCAGTTTTAAACAAAACGCATATCATCACAAAGGGAGAAGTCATATGAAAACGACATCATCATTTTTAGCCAATTCAGCGCGAACCTTAATTCTATGCGGGGCGGGCCTGATATTATCCCAACCGGTTTATGCGCAAGGTGAGATGGATCATAGTAAAATGCACAGTTCAGCGCCCACCCAATGGGTAGATCCAGGCAAAGCGCAATCCAATACAATCGTTGATGGCATGGAAATCCAAGGCGGTAAAAATAGTATGGGTGGCGGGAATATGTCAGCAATGAACCATGGCGGTTCGGGTGGCATGGATCATGGCGGCGGTCATGGTGGTGGCATGATGCAGAAAATGATCTGCGGTTTTGCAGAGAAACTTGATGGGCGTTTGGCCTTCCTCAAAGCGGAACTGAAATTAACAGATCAACAAAACGCCGCTTGGAATAGTTTTTCTGATGCCTGGCGGGCTGCAGCTCAAAAAGCGATAGCGAAATGCGATGCAATGAATGCCCACATGGGTATGAAACATGGCGATGGAATTATTGGTAAATTATCAATGATGGAAATGCACATGGTGGATCATTTAGAAGTTGTCCGCGCGCAAAAAGCAGCTCTTGAGCCTTTCTTGGCCGCTTTGGATGAGACACAGAAAAAAACAGCAAATGAAATATTTTCAGAGACGATGAAGGTCGGCATGCAAATGGGTGATATGAAACATGGCGGTGGGATGAAGCATTAAATAGCTGCCTGATTGATTATGCCTGCGCGATCTTCGCC
>OMIO01000174.1 GCA_900299115.1 Methylocystaceae bacterium
CACCAGCAGCATGCAGCAAGAAAACACTAAAAGCGGAAACCTCGGCCTGGCGCTTGCAGCTATTGGCATTGTCTTTGGCGACATTGGCACAAGCCCGATCTATGCCATCTCAGAGGCGCTTAAAAGCCCTGGCGTAACAAATAATTCAGATTGTATTTTCGGGATTATTTCATTCATTTTTTGGTCCCTAACCTTGGTGATTGGGGTTAAATATCTCTTCTTCATAACCCGCGCGCATAATCAAGGCGAAGGCGGCATATTTGCTATTCTTAGTCTTTTTCAATCAAGCGACAAATTAAAAAGCAAAAATGCGCTTATTTTAGCTACGACTTTAGGCATCGTATCTGCAGCTTTGCTTTTCGCCGATAGTTTGATCACCCCAGCGCTTTCAATTATGTCGGCGATAGAGGGTATGAATGCGATCTATCCTGATGCGCAAGAATGGGTTGTTCCCGTTAGCATAGGCATTATTCTTGCGCTCTACACGATTCAAAGTCATGGAACCAAGACTTTAAGTCTTCTTTTTAGTCCTGTTATGGTCTGCTGGTTTATAGCTATTGCTAGCTTTGGCGTATTACAGATCATAGCTAAGCCACAAATATTATTTGCGCTATCGCCCTACTATGCCTGGAAGCTGATTTCTATTTTATCTCTGACACAGATTTTAACGCTGCTGGGATCAATCCTGCTTGCGGTCACAGGCGCAGAAGCGATCTATGCAGATATGGGACATTTTGGGCGTAAACCCATTCTGCTTGGCTGGTGGCTTATCCCGGCCCATAGCTTGCTATTAAGCTATTTAGGTCAAGGCGCCTGGCTGCTCACTCATCCGTATTCCACATCATCAGGAGTAACGCCTTTCTTCGAAATTGTTCCGCGTATGCTCATCGCCCCGATGGTTATTCTTGCAACATTAGCAGGCGTAATCGCAAGTCAAGCAACGATTTCAGGCATGTTTTCTCTAGCTGGGCAGGCTATCCAATTAGGGTATCTTCCTCGTTTTAAAATATTACAGACCTCTGAAACAGAGAGAGGACAAATCTTCATATCAAAGATAAATCTACTCTTATTAATTGGCTGCATCAGCTTAGTATTAATTTTTAAATCTTCCTCAGGACTTGCATCTGCTTATGGATTTGCTGTCTCTGCAACCATGCTTTTAACAACGCTCGCCTTTTCTATGGTTGTTTATTTCATATGGGAATGGTCATGGTGGAGACTTTTTGTATTTTGCGCCATTGCGCTACCACTTGACTCCCTATTCTTCTCAGCAACTTTAATGAAATTACCGGCAAGTCATTATCTTACGCCACTTATCGCCAGCTGTGTTATTTGGATCTTAGCCTCTTGGCGAATTGGAAATAATAAGCTCGTTGAAAAAGTTCAAAGAATTGATATGCCCCTAGAATTCTTTATTGAACTCATTGAGCAAAGACAGGATCTATTCCATCAGCACAAGCCAGCAATATTTTTCCAAAATTTGCCATTTCCACCTGAAGCGCAAATGACGCCTTTTTCATTATTGCGGCAAATTCAAATTACCTCAATGCTCTATCAGCCGGCTGTTATCGTAGAATATCTCACCGCGGCGACGCCGCGCGTGGAGAAAAAAGATCAGATCAAGGCTTATGATCTTTCGCACAATATTTACCTAGTCCATGCCTATCATGGATATTACGAGCAAATGACAATTGATCCAGTAATCGAATTTGGCAAAGATCAGGGTTGGTGGCAAAATTCATCTGAGATTATTTACTTCTCGGCAAAAGAAGATCTCTCGATCACCAATAAACTTAGCTTATCTCTCCTCTATAAGTGGCCCTTCTCATGGCTTCACGGTATGGATGAAAATATCTCCCGCACACTCAAACTTCCCGCTATTCAATTTGTTGAACTAACAATGCCCGTTGATTTTTAAATTCTAATCAACCGTCAATCCCATAATAAATTACCCCTCACTAGCTCGCAGAAACCTCTACACTGCAAATCTAGTTAAAAGAAATTATTGATTAACAGGATAAATGAAGGTGAATAGCGACTTATGAGAATTGGGATCCACTTCATCCCCTTGCTTAATATCACGAGACTTCACCAGACCATCAAAGGGCGCAAGCACATAAGCCTCTTCGATTTTTCTATTTGTTGTCTCAAGCTGATTTTGAATATCTTGAATGTTCGTTTTTTCTTTCTCTATCCGCTGTTCAATTGAGGCTATTTGCTTACGCATATCGTTATTTTTGCGCGAGGGCTTAACGCCGGTTTGATTGAGGTTGTTTAACGCTTAACTCAGCGCGATTTCTTCCTGCTGGATGCGCGCCATAGCCTCAATTTGAAGCTTTTCAGCTTTCACATGCTCGCTATCGAGTTCTGGAACTTCAATTACCGCGCAGATTTGTCCCTTAGTCACACGCATTCCAACATCACATGAAATAGATCTTACCCGACCCGCAACACTTGCCTCAACGACAGCGGCGACTGGCTTCGTGATGCCTGGTGTCCCGCCCTGATGCTGATCTAGGCTATGCGTTTTGGCGTTCATATGCGCCATGATCGGCATATTTTGATCCATATTATACATGATCCAAAGCGTGCCACAGATTACAAGGGCGACGACTAATGTGCCAAAAGCCAATGCAAGAGAATTATTTACGTTATCTGGACCGGTCGTAAGATGTAAAAAAAACGCCAAATGCACGCCAACCTGCGCAACCGCAAGAACGGTAAGCGCGACAGGGATGCTTGGACCCCAAATTGTTTTTGATTGAACAAAATAGAAAGCGGCAACCGTCAGGATAGCTGAAAGAACAAGGCCAATAAAATATGTTTGAATCTTTTGCCAGGAACTCTGGTCGACAAGATCGTTGAGACCGGGCGCAACTCCAAGAGTTACGGGTTTTTCATGCTCTTGGCTCAACGCGCATCTCCCACCAAATAAACAAGCGTGAAAACAGCCACCCAGACAATATCCAACATGTGCCAAAATAAATTGAAGCACAGCAATCGTCGAAGAATGTCATCGCGAAAGCCTTTAACAAATAGCTGGGCCATCATTGTGCCGAGCCACAATAGACCAACGCTTACATGTGCTCCATGACATCCAACAAGCGCGAAAAAGGATGATAAAAATGCGCTACGCTGAGGGCCTGCGCCCTGGCTAATCAACTCCGAAAATTCGCGCACTTCCAAAACAAGGAAGGTCAATCCTAGAAGTCCTGTCGCGACAAGCGCCGCCTGAGTCCAAGCCATTCGGCGCGCTTCAGCGCCAACTAAGATTAGACCACAGGTAAAACTAGACAGGAGTAAGCAGGCGGTCTCATAAGCGACATTACGGATAGAGAGCAATTCGCTTCCCTTAGGACCGCCGTCGGTTGCATCTTGCAATACGGCATGGGCTGCGAAAAACGCAGAAAACATAACAATGTCACTGAGCAGGAAGATCCAAAACCCATAGCCAACGATAACAAGTTTAGCTCCCGCTCCATGATGCGCGTCGTCATGGCGCTCATGATGATGCTCTACAGGCGTAAGATTTGTAGAGAGGCCGTCATTTACAACAGTCATATCGCCTCACGCGCATTATGTTGGTTAGCCAGCCATGCCTCACGTGCGAGGCGTCTTGCTTGATCTAGTCTTTTTACCTCGCTCGCGGGCACCGTATATTCATCCTTATCGCGCCAAGCAAACCAAACGAACCCGGCGTAAGCTGAAACTAAACTTGCAATGACCATCCACCAAATATGCCAAATCAGAGAAAAGCCGGCGAGCGTTGCAAAAAATGCTGTGATAATGCCTGTGGCGCTATTTCTTGGCATTTCGATTGGTTGATAGGCGCCAATATCCGCAAGATGTCCTGTTCTCATCGAGCGTTGCTTCATTTCCCAATAAGGCTCTTCTGACTTTACCTCTGGCAGGAAAGCAAAATTAAATACGGGCGGCGGCGAAGAGGTCGCCCATTCGAGGGAGCGCCCATTCCACAGATCTCCCGTATTATCGCGCAACGCCTCTTTGTCACGAATACTGACATAAAGCTGGATAAACTGACAAATCATTGCAATGCCAGAAATCGCAACGCCAAAGGTCGCTGCGACAACCCACGGGCGCCACTCGGCGACTTCATAATGTTGTAGCCGACGCGTCATGCCAAGAAGGCCAGCAACATAAAGCGGCATGAAAGTCAGATAGAAACCAATGAGCGTAAACCAGAACACGGCCTTGCCCCAGGCTTCATTCAATTTAAAGCCAAAGGCTTTAGGAAACCAGAAGGTAATGCCTGCATAAAGCGCAAAGACAACGCCGCCAATAATCACATTATGAAAATGCGCAATGACGAATACAGTATTATGCAGGGCGAAATCGGCCGGCGGCACAGCAAGCAATACGCCCGTCATGCCACCAATGACAAAAGTGACGAGGAAGCCC
>OMIO01000175.1 GCA_900299115.1 Methylocystaceae bacterium
ATTCTATAGATAATGAGCTCAATTGTTTTGCCCTCAGCTACAATTCGATAATATTTTTGAAAATTGAAATATTTATTGGGTAATAAATATACTACGCTACTCTATTTATTAAAATGTGTTGTGTCCTCATCATGCGTAATAATCCACTTAAACTCTGAATAATTACATGCTACATGCTCCCACCAACGTCGACCATCATTTAAATATTTTGAAAGATCATTAACTCGAACGTGACAAAAAATATTAGGATAGCATCTCACCCCCTCCAAAATGGCTGCGACCATCTTTCTCCCCATACCAGGGTGTATTGAATTAATTTGTTCAAAAACAATCATGGGAGGGTCATATTTATGAGCTAAAAGAAGAGCAACGCCAGACGCCGCTTCATTACCAGGCACAGTAATCATCTTGGTAGAAGATGAGGCCCGGATCTCCCAAAATCCCATGCCGTATTTCTGAGATGTTACATGAAGGCTAAGCTGCGAGAGATTTGAAACAACCTGTTGGGCGAGAAGATCAAAGCTACCTGTCATTATGAGCGCGATTCTCTATGACACCTCAGCCATGACTGATGGTTTGAGTTTATTATTAGCGTATATCAAATAAATCGTCACTTTCTGGAGACGACTGCGTCGAAGAGCCACCGACATTAGCATCATTCCCTCTCATTTGAGAGGGTAAGCGAGAACTCTCCCCAATCTCGCTGCGAGGACGTGAAGTGGATAAGGCTTCACCCCCATCAATCTGTTTTCCCACCTGAGCGATTGCACGCTGGTAAACAGACGCGGCGTTCCAAGCCTGGATAGCGTCAAAATTAGGCTCTCCAGGCTGATAACCTGCGCCAGCGCGCCATCCATGTGCTTTTAAAAAATTGGCTGTGGACATCAAAGCCGGTCCTGAATTGTCTAAACTTCCGCCAGTCCCATAATCAAGAATATTCTTTGGAAGAAATTGTGTTTGACCAATCTCTCCATGCATAGAACCCCTGGTCGATGCGGTCATTACTCCGCGCTCTATCAATCTCAGGGCGGCATAAAGTTGTTCTGTAAAATAGGCTGACCGCCGACAATCATAAGCCAATGTGGCGACAGCAGATAAAGCATTCTGATTGCCATGAATGGCTCCAAAACCTGTTTCCATACCCCAGATCGCAAGAAGCGGACCTGCCGGCACGCCATATCTCTGTTCGATTGAGTCAAATAGAGCAGCGTTAGTTCTTTTTAGCACGCGACCACGCGCGACTATCGCTCCCCCGCCTCGTTTCACGAGAAATTGCTCTAGAGATAAGCGAAAGCTTTTCTGACCACGATCTGCGCCTATGGTGGCTGTTGAATAATGTGTGCCCTTCAGCGCCTCTAAAGCGTTCGCACTAAGCCCATTATGCGCTGCTTCTGAAAGAAAATCCTGTTTCCAAGACTCAAAACCTCCGGCGGAATTACCGCATTGCGCCGCTTGAGCTGAGACGTTTGAGGCCAGACACAGGATGACGGCATAAGAGAGAATTTTAATATTATTTGATATTAAAGGCATTTTAGTCTCCCTTGCGGCATTCTTTTTAGACCAAACAGTTTATCGCCTTAGAACCGCTTCTACTTAATTTACAGAATAATAACGAATCTTTAATCGTTTTATTTTGGCGTATTATACCTATAATCTCCACCCTGGATAGCATCATTCTGCTTATCTAAATTTCCAATAAAAACCGATCAGGTCATAATTTTATAATGAAGACTGTTATCTTATGAATAGCATTAAATTTTGTATGAATGGCTAATCTAAATAAGAAAGATTATCTCTCTAGATTATTGTTTGATATTACTCAAGGCTTATGCCTGAAAAAGATCCGATTACTCTAGGCTATCATAATTCATCTTTCTGAAATTTAGCCCTTTAATTGATATCAATGATTGGATTGTAATTTATTTTATAAACAAAAGATCTATCGCTTAGATCATATAATTGAATAAATTTCGCTCTAATTGACAAACAGAAGAGTTTAAGATCAAGAGGAATAATAAACTATTTTTTATCGCCAAAAATATCACACGGCGTGACTTGGGAATGTATTTGCTATGATCAAGCTAGATAATATTAGCAAGCAGAACGCGCACCAGATATTATTTATTGAAACATCAGCCTCACTCCTAAAGGGAGAAAAAATTGGACTTGTTGGCCCCAATGGCTCGGGCAAAACGACACTATTTCGACTTATTACCGGACAAGATCACCCAGACGAAGGCCAAGTATCTATCGATCGCGGCATAACAATAGGCTACTTTAGTCAAGACGTTGGAGAAATGTCAGGACGGAGCGCGGTAGCTGAAGTAATGGATGGCGCAGGACCCGTCAGTGAAGTAGCAGCGCAGCTCCATGCATTAGAATTAGCTATGACCAATCCAAGCCTAGAAGCAAATATGGAAAAAATTATACACGACTATGGAGAAGTACAGTCTCGTTTTGAAGAACTAGATGGATATGCGCTTGAGGGGCAGGCACGAGAGGTTCTTGCCGGACTTAATTTTACACAAAAGATGATGGAAGGAGACGTTGCGAATCTTTCCGGCGGTTGGAAGATGCGGGTAGCCTTAGCACGTATTTTACTCATGCGACCTGACGTCATGCTACTAGATGAACCTAGCAATCATCTAGATCTTGAAAGTTTGATTTGGCTCGAGGATTTTTTAAGGAATTATGATGGCGCCTTGTTAATGACCTCACATGATCGTGAATTTATGAACAGGATAGTCAGTAAAATAATTGAAATAGATGGAGGCAACCTCACAAGCTATTCAGGAAATTATGAATTTTATGAACTCCAAAGATCCCAAGCAGAAAAACAAAAGCAGGCGCAATTTGAGCGTCAGCAAGCAATGCTAGCTAAAGAAATTAAGTTTATTGAGAAGTTTAAAGCACGGGCATCGCACGCAGCTCAAGTACAAAGTCGCGTCAAAAAACTAGAAAAAATAGAAAGAATCAACCCTCCTAAGAAAAAGCAAACGATTTTATTTGAATTTCCATCACCTCCACGATCAGGAGAGGAAGTCGTTAACTTACGTAAAGTGAGCAAATCATACAGTGACAAAAATATATATAAAGAATTTGATTTTATGGTGCGCCGCAAAGAACGCTGGTGTGTTATGGGTGTAAATGGAGCTGGGAAATCAACCTTACTAAAGCTGGTAGCCGGGATGACTACGCCAGATAATGGAAGCATCACCATCGGAGCTAGCGTCAAGATGGGCTATTTCGCTCAGCATGCTATGGATATTTTAAATCAAGATCATAGTGTTTTTGAAACACTCGAAACCTCTTTCCCTCAAGCAAGCCAAGGCGCTTTACGTGCGCTCGCAGGATGCTTTGGCTTTTCAGGAGATGATACAGAAAAAAAATGTCGCGTATTGTCTGGAGGCGAGAAGGCTAGATTGGTAATGGCGCTAATGTTATATGATCCCCCTAATTTCCTAGTCCTAGACGAACCAACTAACCATCTTGATATTGCAACAAAAGAAATGCTCATTGCGGCGCTCATTAATTATGAGGGAGCGATGCTATTCGTATCGCATGATAGACATTTCCTTGCCGCACTTTCTAACCGCGTCTTAGAATTATCGCCAGATGACACCCATTTCTACAACGGCGGTTATAAGGAATATGTCACGCGATCGGGGCATGAAGCGCCAGGCGTGAATAAATAAACTATTAATATTTCTATCATCTTATGAAATTGTAAATGAATAACAAAAATTCAGGTCTATATTTTGATTCCTCTTACACATCA
>OMIO01000176.1 GCA_900299115.1 Methylocystaceae bacterium
CGCTTGCCCGCGGAACTACAATGTGGGCAGAAAAATCACCCCCTGCCCCGCTTCAAGGGTAGCCTAACGAGATGAACCCGCTTTCAGGCTTTTTTGCCAAACCCGGCATTGTGATTGAGCCGATTGACGCCCGCTGGGCGCCAAGTTGCGAGGAGCTGCATGGCGCTTCTTTCGCCTATGGGTGGTCAAAGTTGGATTTTGAAAGTTACCTATCCGACGCCGGCATAATTTCTGATGGCGCGCTCAGCGGCGCAGGCAGCCGATTGGACGGGTTTATTCTTTCGCGCTTAACCCCACCGGATGCCGAAATCCTTACTTTCGCTGTGGACCCTAAACGCCGGTCATCTGGCGTGGGTCGTAAGTTACTGGAAAGACACCTAGAAAACCTGGAACGCGCAGGCGCCCGGTTAGTCTTTTTAGAAGTTGCGGATGATAATAACGCCGCGCTCAAACTCTATGAGCGCTCTGGCTTTAAAGAAATTGGTCGGCGCGAGAACTATTATCAACGCGCAGATGGCGGCCGCCGGGCCGCAATAAATTTGCGATTAGAAATCTAAAACACACGAAAGACAAAAGAATAGAGTCGGTGTTTACACTCAACCTCCCTATAATAAGCCCGACAGTCGCTCGAGTCGTTTTAAAAACGTCAAAGCAGGAGCCCAAAAATTTCTACCCCGATTTTGAATGCGGAAGAGGATGCAGGAAAAGCGTCTAAAAAAGACGTTACGCCAAACGGCAAAGTATTGTTGAAGTCCTTTGGCTGTCAGATGAATGTGTATGACGCCGAGCGCATGTCTGATCTTCTCGCCGCCGAGGGCTATGTCAGCACAGAAACCGAGCAAGACGCCGATCTCGTCATTCTTAATACCTGCCATATTCGCGAGAAAGCCGCCGAAAAGATCTATTCGGAACTGGGTAAGTTAGCGATGGCGAAACGCGAACGCATCCGTGAAGGCAGAGATTTAAAAATTATTGTTGCGGGCTGCGTTGCTCAAGCTGAAGGCGAAGAGGTGCTCAGGCGTCAAAGCGCTGTAGATCTCGTTGTTGGACCACAAAGCTATCATCGCTTACCTGCGCTTATTCAAAAAGCTAAACTCGGCCTACGCACGACAGACACAGAATTTTCCGTTGAAGAAAAATTCACTACACTCCCGCAGCCCTCTAAAAAGCAAATCAATCAGCGCGGCATAGCGGCCTTCGTCACCGTTCAAGAAGGCTGCGATAAATTTTGCTCGTTCTGTGTTGTTCCCTATACCCGCGGAGCCGAAGTTTCGCGCAACGTTCATGAAATCATCACAGAAATCCAACGCCTCATTGACGCTGGCGTGCGCGAGATAACGCTCATTGGCCAGAATGTGAATGCGTTTCGGGGCGCAGGGCCCAATGGTCAAATCTGGAGTCTTGCAGATCTAATTGCCCATTGTAGCCACATATCTGGTCTTGAGCGGCTCCGGTACACAACCAGCCATCCCGTAGATATGGCGGATGATTTAATTTCAGCGCATGGCGCGATCAGCAAGCTCATGCCCTATGTGCATTTGCCAGTTCAATCGGGCTCTGATCGCATCTTGAAGGCAATGAATCGCAAACATACCGCTGAAGACTATTTCAAGATTATCTCTCGCCTCAGATCCGCGCGTCAGGATCTAGCGGTTTCTTCGGATTTTATTGTTGGTTTCCCAGGGGAGACAGAAAAAGATTTTCAACAAACATTAGATTTGATCGCTAGCGTCAATTACGCCTCAAGCTTTTCATTTAAATACTCGCCCCGACCTGGCACGCCCGGAGCGCAACGCGCCGATCAAATCAGTGAAGAAATAAAAAGCGAGCGCCTTGCACAACTCCAAGCGCTTCTCGAAGAACAGCGACAAGCATTCAATAAAGCGACTGTGAACAAAGAAATTGATGTTTTGTTCGAAAAACCAGGCCGTCACGAGGGACAGATCGGCGGAAAATCTCCCTATCTGCAAGCGGTTCATGTTGACGGCCCCACAAGCCTTATCGGAAAAATTGCGCGCGTTGCTATTTCTGCTACCGGACCCAATTCATTGACAGGAAATCTTATTCATATGCCTCAAGAAGCGGTGATCTAAGATGGTCTATGATCCAGTTCTCGCAACACGACGCGATGACCCAGCTGAGCCTGAAGCAGAGATTACGCTGGCGTTTGAGAACAATAAATACGCCTCGCTTGTCTTTGGATTATATGATCAAAACCTTGCAAAAATTGAGCGGCGATTACGCGTCGCCTCTTTCGCCAACGGCAATCATGTCACCTTAAAAGGCAAAGCAGAGTCCTGTGAGCATGCGCGGCGCGTGCTAGAAGCGCTGTATGAACGCATATCAAAAGGGCAAAAGATTAGTTCTGGGGAAGTGGATGGCGCAATCGAAGAAACAGCGCGACAACGTAGTCTCTTCCCAAATGCAGAACCAACGCGCGGCGGATTTGAACAAATCATCACCCGCAAACGCGGTCTCGTGCGTGCGCGCAATGCCGCCCAAGACCAATATTTACGAGCGATGAAACGCTATGAACTTGTCTTTGGCGTTGGTCCGGCTGGCACGGGCAAGACCTGGTTGGCTGTTGGACAAGCAGTTCAATTAATGGAACAAGGCGCCGTGGAGCGCCTTATCCTCTCGCGCCCTGCTGTTGAGGCAGGCGAGCGCTTAGGCTTCTTGCCCGGCGACATGCGAGAAAAAGTCGATCCATATCTACGCCCGATTTTTGACGCCCTACATGATTTCATGGACTCGCGCATGGTCGAGCGCGGACTTCAAACTGGCATGATCGAAGTTGCGCCTCTTGCCTTTATGCGTGGCAGAACCCTAACACGCGCCTGCGTTCTATTGGATGAGGCTCAAAACGCAACATCCATGCAAATGAAAATGTTTCTAACGCGTTTGGGCGAAGGCTCGCGAATGATAATTACTGGCGACCCATCGCAAACAGATTTGCCGCCAGGCCAAACATCCGGTCTTTCTGAAGCAGTCGAGCTTCTATCAGAATTAGACACCATTGGACGTGTGAAATTTTCTGAAGGCGACGTTGTCCGCCACGAATTGGTGCGTCAGATTGTCAGCGCCTATGATCGCGCCGCGCGGCATAAAAATGAGGCGCATCAGGGTCGCAAACAACAATGAGTCTTGAAATCGACATTGTTGTCGCTGCATCCCAATGGAATAGCGTCGACGATCTAGAAGGTCTTACAAATCGCTGTGTCGCAGCGAGCCTTGAAAATTGCCTTCTAACGCTCGCGTCGGATTGCGAAATTAGCGTTACTTATTGCGATGATGACGCAATAACCCAGCTCAATGCGCAATGGCGCGGTAAAAACGCGCCTACCAACGTCTTATCTTTTCCCACTCCCGGCTTGCTTGAAGACAGACGATTGCTTGGAGATATCATTATCGCCTATCAAACTGTGACGAGAGAGGCCAAGGAATTCGGCAAACCACTTCCAAACTATATCGGCCACATGCTTATTCATGGCGTTTTACATCTTGTCGGCTATGATCATGAAACTGAGACAGAAGCTGAAATCATGGAAAATCTAGAGCGCTTAATTGCTCTGAAAATGGATTTAGGCGATCCATACGAAAACGAGGATGACATGCGGTCATCCTCAATTAAGATTGAGGCAGAGCTAAATTAATCATGTCAACAAGATCAGAAAACAATGAGGATAGCAAAAGATTAAGCGAAGGCGCGCGCTTAAGTCTTCTAGATCGACTACGCACATTAATGGGGCTTACGCCTGCATCTGTGCGCGAAGATATCGAAGACGCGTTAGAGGAGGCGGCAGGCGACGTCACTCCTCATGAACGCGCATTGCTGAAAAATGTATTGAGCCTACATGACTTACGAGTTCATGACGCAATGATACCCCGCGCAGATATAATTGCATTGTCACACGATCTGTCGCTTCGAGAAGCACTAAATGTTTTTCAAGACGCTGCGCATTCGCGCCTACCTGTATATGCGGATACTTTAGACGATCCGCGCGGCATGATTCACATACGCGATTTCATAAACCTCATTGCGCAATGCGCTGGCCTGAATGTTGCCCAATCATCTCAAGAAGAGCCGCAAGCCTCTCTCGTTGATTTCAACGCGCCGCTATCGTCTACAACTCTGCTCAAGCCAGTGCTTTATGTTCCCGGAGCGATGCCGGCGCTAGACCTCCTCATTCGCATGCAAGCAACGCGGACGCATCTTGCTCTAGTCATCGATGAATATGGCGGCACGGATGGATTAGTTACCATTGAAGACATAATGGAAATGATTGTTGGCGATATTGAAGACGAGCATGATATCGGTGAAGCTCCAAGCATCATCAGATTAGAAAATGGCGATTATCTCCTCGATGCACGCGCAGATCTCGATGAGGTTAATGAAATGCTTGGGGTAGATTTTCGTATGGAAGATACGCCTGCTGAAGTGACGACGATTGGCGGCCTTGTCGCCTGGTTAGCCGGACGCGTACCGATGCGTGGAGAGATCATCCCCACGCCTGTTGAGGCATTTGAGTTTGAAATTATCGACGCTGACCCACGCCGCGTGGCTAAATTGCGCATACGCGGACGTCGAAAAACAAACGAGACATAAATTTATTTCTTAAATGCGATAAAAACCATTTCAGCATGCACATTTCTAAGATCGGGCGAAAAATAATATCCGTCCAGCAAGGGCAAAACTGATTAATCTCACTCGTTATCTTCAAATCTGCGCAAATGAAACGCGGCGAGCTCAGGGCTGGAAAAAGCGCGCGATCGCTTTTTGCTCTGGCGCCTTTGGCGCTCTTGCTCTTGCGCCAATTAATTTTACGCCTGCAATGTTCGTCCCCATGATGGTCGGCCTCTGGCTTATCGATCAAGCCTATGCGGATGACAAGAAATTTTCA
>OMIO01000177.1 GCA_900299115.1 Methylocystaceae bacterium
GAGGTTAAACTAATCCTGCCTTGTCCTTTCATATCAATCATTCCTTATAATGACTTATTGGGCTGACTAAATATTGCGCCACACTATATGATTTCTGATAACCTAAGAGATCAGGCGCCGCTAAATTGTCAACAAGAAATCCGTCACAAGAAAATTTCTCTGCAGCCTCTCCAAATGCCGCTTTGGATGCTACCCGGAAACTGCTCAATAGTTATCTCATTGGGTCAGATGATTTAATTGAAAAGCTCTTAATCTGCTTATTGGCCGACGGACATATCCTTATCGAGGGCGCCCCAGGATTAGGTAAAACCAGATCCGCAAAGTTACTTGCAAAGAACCTTGATCTCTCCTTTGCGCGCATTCAATGCACTCCGGATCTCATGCCAGCCGATATCACGGGTACATCCGTATGGCGCCCGGATCGTGGCGTCTTTGAGTTTTTACCAGGACCCATTTTTCATAGTCTATTGCTCGTCGATGAAATTAATCGCGCGCCTCCAAAAGTACAGTCTGCCTTACTCGAAGCAATGGCGGAAAAACAGGCGACAGTCGCTGGCGAAACACGCGCTTTGCCTAGTCCATTCATGACGATCGCCACTCAAAATCCGATTGAGCAAGAGGGCACATTTCCCTTACCTGAGGCGCAGCTAGATCGCTTCATGCTTCATGTCGAGCTTTCACTCCCCGATACTCATACAGAACGACAAATCCTCGATCTCTTAGAGGACACGATCTCAAGTGAGCCGCCCATTTCAGCTATTCCATTGAACTCAGAAGCCATTATGTCTGCGCGTAAAGGCGTTAGGGATGTTTTTTTATCGCCAGCAGTCAAAGATTATATTGTGCGGTTAGTAACCGCTCCTAGGGATAAAAGTTTTTCTTCTGACCTAGCTATAAAGATAGATTATCCCGCCTCTCCAAGAGGCACATTAGCTCTGGCAGCAGCTTCGAAAGCCCGCGCATATTTATCAGGACGAGATTATGTTTTACCAGATGATATCCAGGCGCTTGCTGTCGATGCTTTATCACATCGCACTATTCTTTCTTGGCAAGCCATTAGTGAAGGTTTGACTCCACGTAGTCTGATAAACGCCTATCTTGAACGAGTCATGCCCACATGACCAACCTGGCGAACATCCCCGGCGTTGATCTTGACGTTGAGGCGCTTATGCGCCTTCGGCTGATAGGTAAGCATAATCGAGTAAAACGCGCTGGCGTAGCGCCTCAAGCAACAAATCTAATTAATCGAAAACGCGGCAGGGGCGCCGAACCCTATGATGTAAGACCTTGGTCAGAGGGAGATGACATTCGTCAGATTGATCGCAATGTCACCGCCAGAACCGGTATGCCGCATGTCAGAAACTTTCATGAAGAAAATAATCACAATACTCTATATCTTATTGATTTACGTCCCTCAATGCATTTTGGGACACAGCGAGCCTTTCGAGCCGTTGCCGCAATTGAATCAGTGGTGATTTCGGCCTGGCGTAATCTTGATCTGAATGGTTCTGTTGGCATCGCCGTTGCAGCTAGTACAGAAACGCGCTTTCTTGGATGGGTAGAAAATCGTCGAACATTTAATGCAATGCTACATAAACTTGTTGCGGTCTATCATGAATTACAAAACACCTTTGATTCATTAGCGCCACCATTAACTGAAGCATTAGAAAAAACTGAAATAATTAAAGGAACAGCATCTTTAATTATTGCAACAGGCCTAGATAATCCTGGAGTTTTTTTTGATACAATTCTTGAACGTATTGTAAAAAGGAGAGATGTAACATTTCTAATGATTTCTGATCCTTTTGAACGAAAGCCGCCGCCAGGCAGCTACCCGTACCATACAATAGACGGACTAAAAGGAAACATATTTATAAAACACAAGAGATTAAGAGAGCATAAGGAGATCTGGCCGACGCGCTTACAGCGGATTGGGGCAAGAATAGTACAAATTAATACAGAACTCACTCCTCCGGAGATGGCGGTCATTGTTGAGAGAATCTCCGATGGATCACGCTAATACGATCAGTAAACTTCGCGATATTCATATGCCCTCAGATTTTGAAAGCGTAACGCCAATTATAATTTCAACGCTAGGCTGCATTTGTGCACTTATTATATTTAGATCTATAATATATTATAATTCTCTTTATCCCGTTAGAATTAAAGCTCTAAAATCCCTGAAAGACTCTCGTGTATTAATCCCCAACGAGCGCCTTATTGCTCAATCGCGCTTATTGCGCGAAGTCGCTCAATCCGTTGATAAAGAAACAAGCTTCCTATACGGCGAGGCTTGGCTAGAGCAGCTAGACAGAATCTTTAAAACAAATTTTTTTAGTAAAGGAGAAGGCAAAATCTTTGGCACAGAGCTCTATCAGAAAGACATTGATTTAAATATAGCGCCGCTCGATAGTGCGCTAGAAAATTTATTAATGGCTCTCCCAAAATGACCAATTTTGAATTATCCGCCCCATTATTTTTTTTACTCCTACCCGTACCAATCATCGTGTGGTTTTTGTCAAACTATTTGCCTACTCCCGTCACAGGACTTTTAATTCCCACTGCTTTTTTACAAAAATTTAATTCAGATGTTCAGGATCAATCAGGCATCCATCTATCTTGGAGATTAGTTGCACTTTCTATTTCCTGGTTTGGAATTATCATTGGACTGACAAATCCGCGTATTCCAGATACAATTACAGCTTTACCCATCTCCGGAAGAGATATTATCCTCGCGATAGATCTATCAGGCAGTATGGCTAAGCATGACTTTGAGCTCAACGGAACCTCGCTTAGCCGTCTAGATCTTGTAAAACATGTCGCCTCTGAACTTATAGAGCGTCGGCAAGGCGATAGAATTGGCTTAGTTATTTTTGCAGAAAAGACTTATGCAGCCTCGCCACTAAGTTTTGATGTTCAGGCTGTAGCAAACACTCTGAAAGAATTAGAAATTGGGCTTGTAGGGCGCTCAACGGCAATTGGTGAAGGCCTTGGCCTTTCCCTTAAGAAACTAATGACATCGACGGCGCCCTCTCGCATCGTAATTCTTTTATCTGATGGCGCGAACAATGCTGGGTCAAGCCAACCAACTGCGGTCGCGGAATTATCTCGTCAATTAGGTATTAAAATCTTTACGATTGGGCTTGGAGAAGACAACCCCCAATTACTTTCGGACCCTCGAGATGCTGTCGATTTTATTACGCTTCAAAATGTTGCGCAAATAGGCGGCGGCACAGCTGTCATGGCGCGCTCAGGCGCGGATCTTGATCGAGCTATGCATATGATTGAAGAAATGATTGTCGGACCTGAGCCCGCTCCACCCAGAATAATCTACCATGAACTTTGGATTTATCCCGTAAGCCTGTCACTTATTATACTTTTTTTTATTTCACTCGCTTCAAGGGCGCCCAAATGATCATGATTGGCTCATTCGCGCTATTAAGGCCTTATTGGTTATTTATACTGCCCATTATAATTTTACTTATAATGATTTCCAAATCAAAAGATACACTACTGGGTGATTGGTCACGCGTAATAGATAAGCACCTATTAGGCGCTATTTTAAAAAGGCAAATTATAAACCAATCGCCTTTTCGTGATTTTTGGTTATATCTGAGTGTTGGATTGATAGCTTTAGGATTATCAGGATCTGCAATAAATTCGAATGAAAA
>OMIO01000178.1 GCA_900299115.1 Methylocystaceae bacterium
ATCACGTCTAAAATTTCTTCAACATCTACAACGCCAATGATTTTACCAAGCTTCCTTAACGCCAATCTCAGATCATCGGCAATTAGCTCTATTGGTTTCGAGAGGACTAAGGCGTTTTGAATTGCTTCTAAAGCCTCTTGCGTGGCGATGCGATGACGTTGCCGAGAAAAGAGCGCCGATCCTCCATCGCCCAAGTGAGCGCGCGCATGCGCAGCGATTTCTTTGCAGAGTTTTTCTAATCCCGCACCGGTTAAGGCGCAGATTTCTAGTCCGCCTCGCGAAAAGACCAAAAGATCGCTTTTACTTGTCACGCTCAGCACAGGTTGTTTAATCTCATCTGGCGGCGAAACTCCATCGGGGGAAAGCCAAAGGATCAAATCGGCATTACGCGCTCTCTCCAGCATGCGATCGATGCCAATTTTTTCAATTTCATCCTCAGTCCGCCGTAAGCCAGCGGTATCGATCAGCGTGATCGGCAGGCCCTCAAGATCAAGATGCATCTCAATCATGTCGCGAGTCGTGCCTGGTTGAGGCGTGACAATGGCGATCTCTCTATCTGATAACTTATTGATTAAAGTAGATTTTCCTGCATTTGGCGGTCCGAGGATCATGACCTCATACCCCTCTTTCATCCGCTCGCTGGCGGGACTAATCGCTAAGGCGCCAGTCATATCGGCGCATAGAGGCTTGAGCGTCTGAGCCAAAGCGGAGATTGAAAATCCTCCGACATCGCCCTCATCGCTAAAATCTAATTCAGCTTCAACTTGCGCGAGCGCCGCAATCAATGCGCTTCGCCAAGTTTCAATCTTGCGCCGTAATGCGCCGCCCGAGAGACGCAAAGCCTGTCGCGCTTGGCTTTGTGTTTCCGCATCAATTAAATCAGCCAAGCCTTCAGCCTGTGAAAGATCAAGCTTACCGTGCCGAAAGCCGCGCTGAACAAATTCTCCCGCCTCTGCGGGCCTGAGATTTTTTTGACGCGCGAGCGCTGAAAGGATCCCGCTGACGACAGCGCGTCCGCCATGACACTGCAGCTCTGCATAATCTTCGCCCGTAGGCGACTGCGGCGCGGGGAAAAAAAACGCCAAGCCACGATCAAGCGTTTCATGAGTTGTTGGATCGCGCAGGCGCACATAATGCGCCTGTCTGGGGATTGGCGTAGTCCCAGTAAATTGCTCAAGTAAAAAAGGAACCGCGCTGCCAGAAAGACGAATAACGGCGATCGCCGCCCGGCCGGCTCCCGTCCCTAATGCGTAGATTGTTTCTTCCTGCATAGCGCTTCCGCTTCAGGGCGCTGATTGCCTCACGGGCGGCGCGACTGAACTCCCTTGAAGCTTTTGCCGATAAATGCGTCGAAAAGCGAGGGTTGGCCCATCTGTGCGCAACGAAGCTTCGTCTGAAGGCTGCGGAACTTCTTTAGGCAACGCAGATTCAATAATGCGCTTATCCTCATTGGCGATGCGTTGGTTCATCATCCGAAAGATTGGATTGAGAATCGGCCAGCGCGCAAAATCACGGATCGTTAGTAAGATTAATTTTGTCGTTGTGTCGTCTTGCGGAAGACAAATCGCCATTAAACGAAATATTCGGCCCGGCGGATCAATTAAGAGTTCCATTAAATTTGGATAACGATATTCAAGCGCCCCCATTCGCGGCGCGCCGTTAATTTCGCCATCTATGCGCGCGCCATAGGGTCTTTCACGCCAAAAAACATCCATGCGTTGATCAATTTTTTGCGCGAGATCTTTGCCAATTGTTCGACGATGCACAAAGGGTAAATGCGGCATGTCCAACATATTTTCCATCACCCGCGTCCAATGCGCTCGCCAGACCGTCTGCTGCGCGCAAATCAGCGTATTTTTGAGAGAAAATGTTTCTGGAAAAAGCGGCTCAGCATCAGGCTCAAATCCTGTGTAGAGCCAAAGTAATCCATGATCCTCACGCAAGGGGAGCGGCTGCGCGTGCAGATATTGGCGTTTTGCATCAGGATTAAAGGGCGTTGCGCAATTTACGCCGGCGCCATTAAACCGCCATCCATGAAACGGGCATTCAATTTCGCCCCCCTCAACGCGACCAAGCGACAGCGCAACGCCGCGATGAGGACATTGATCAATCAGCGCAACAGCTTTTTGCGACGCATCGCGAAATAAAACAATCCGCTCGCCCGCTACGCTCAGACCAATTGGTTTGGCGTTACTAAGCGCTGAAGCCGGACCAACAATTGTCCAGACATTTGCGAAATTATTAAACATCGCGGGCTCCGTCGCCTGCGAAATCAAAAGAACTAGGTGTTCATTGAGTCGAAGAACGCCTGATTGCCTTTGGGTGTTTCGCGCAGTTTGCCAAGCAAGAATTCGATGGCGTCGACAGTGCCCATTGGATTGAGAATCCGACGCAGCACATACATCTTCTTCAAAATATCAGGCGCAACAAGCAAATCTTCCTTACGCGTGCCGGAACGCGTAATATCAAGCGCTGGGAAGACGCGTTTATCAGCAACCTTGCGATCAAGAATAATTTCGCTATTGCCCGTGCCCTTGAATTCTTCGAAAATAACTTCGTCCATTCGCGAGCCCGTATCAATGAGCGCCGTGGCGATGATGGTTAAGGAGCCGCCTTCTTCGATATTTCGCGCGGCGCCAAAGAAGCGTTTGGGGCGTTGCAAAGCGTTGGCGTCAACGCCGCCCGTTAAAACCTTACCTGAAGAAGGCACAACCGTATTATAGGCGCGCCCTAATCGCGTGATAGAGTCAAGAAGGATCACAACGTCGCGACGATGTTCGACAAGGCGTTTAGCCTTTTCTATCACCATTTCCGCCACCTGAACGTGACGCACGGCTGGCTCATCAAAAGTAGAAGAAACAACTTCGCCGCGCACAGATCGCTGCATGTCCGTCACTTCTTCAGGGCGCTCATCAATCAACAACACAATCAAGTAACACTCGGGATGATTTGTCGTGATTGATTGGGCGATATTTTGCAGCAAAACGGTTTTACCCGTTCGCGGCGGCGCAACGACAAGCGCGCGCTGGCCTTTGCCAATAGGCGCGACAAGATCAATAATGCGTGAAGAAAGATCCTTACGCGTCGGATCGTCAATTTCGAGCTTCAACCGTTCATCAGGATAAAGCGGGGTGAGATTATCGAAGGGAACCTTATGGCGAACCTTTTCAGGATCTTCGAAATTAATCGTATTGACCTTTAGGAGCGCGAAATATCTCTCGCCCTCCTTGGGACTGCGGATCATGCCTTCGACCGTATCCCCAGTACGCAAGCCAAATTTGCGAATTTGCGACGGAGAAACATAAATATCATCCGGTCCAGCGAGATAATTTGCGTCTGAAGATCGTAAAAATCCAAAGCCGTCTTGCAAAACTTCAACAACGCCCTCGCCAACAATCTCGACTTCGCGACTGGCGAATTGCTTCAAAATAGCAAACAACAATTCTTGTTTACGCAACAAGGAAGCGTTTTCTACTTCATGCTCTTCAGCGAAAGTAAGAAGTTCGGCGGCGGACTTAGACTTCAAGTCCGAAAGTTTTATTTCCCGCATTAGGGCCTTCGATAATAAAAAGTGGAGGGGCAGAGAAGAGGAAGGAAAGTTACCGGACGCCTGCAAAAGCAATGCGGCGATCGTTAAACGACGGTCTGCCTTCAGGTAAGGATTATCGGATTATACGGTTTTTTCTCCCGGCGCAAGAGCGGGCTAAAACCGCTATAATGGCTTAACAATAACCAAAATGACGATCCCGATCATGAGAAGGGTCGGCGCTTCATTCAGGATGCGATAAAAGCGCGGAGAATGTTGATTGGCGTCTCGGGCAAAGCGGCGCAAAAGAAAACCGTCATAGCCATGCGCTCCGCTCATTAGGAGAACACCCAAGCCCTTCAGGTGAAACCAGCCTGCGCTAAAAGCCCCACTGTCATAGGCAAGAAAAAGACCCGTCAGCCATGCGACCGTCATTGCTGGCGTCATGATATAGCGATAGAGGCGGCGTTCCATTACCTTAAAAATCTCTGATCGAGGCCCTGGACCCGCTTCAGCATGATAGACAAAAAGACGGGGCAAATAGAGAAGCCCAGCCATCCAAGAAATAATGGCGATGACATGTAGGGCCTTAATCCAAAGATACATGGATTAACTTTCAGCTAGAGATCTTACCGCGTCTGACACGGGCAATTAGCGCCTCGACATGCTCAATTGGCGTTTGCTGCAATATGCCATGACCCAAATTGAAAATATGCGGCCGACCCAAAAAAGCGCGCGTGATTGCGTCAATTTCTTTGCTCAAAGCTTCTCCACCCGCAACTAGGGCAAGCGGATCAAGATTGCCTTGTAAAACTGTCGTACTCGGCGTGTGTGCGACAGCCCAATTTGGATCAAGCGCTGTATCAAGTCCATAAGCATCTGCCTGAAGGGTGCGCGCTAAATCGGGCAGTTGCGTATCGGCTCCACGAACAAAAGCTATGATTGGGATTTCTGGCCGTTGCGCTTTGAGCGCGTTAATTATTCTTGAAATTGGCCCAGCAGACCATTTTTGAAATTCTTGATGAGGCAAAACACCCGCCCAACTGTCAAATATCTGAACGACTTCAACGCCGGCGTCGATTTGTCGGCTCAAATAACTGATCGACGCTTCTATCAGGCGATCTATTAATTTTTCAAAAGCTTGAGGATGTTGAAAAGCAAACAGACGCGCTGGAGACTGATCCGGCGTGCCATGCCCTGCAATCATATAACTCGCCACTGTCCAAGGCGCGCCACAAAATCCTATCAGGGCGACAGGCGCCGGAAGCGCCGTTTTCACTCGGTCGATCGTTTCAAAAACCGGAGCAAGTTTTTCTATATTAAAAGGCCCCAATCGATCGATATCCTCTGCCGTTTGAAGAGGATCTAATTTTGGGCCTGAGCCTGTTTCAAAAGAGACCGCTTGTCCAAGCGCATCTGGCACAACCAGAATATCTGAAAACAAAATCGCAGCATCAAATTGAAAACGTCTAATGGGTTGTAGGGTTACCTCCGCCGCAAGTTGTGGCGTATAACAAAAATCAAGAAAACTCTTCGCATTAGCGCGTAAGGCGCGATATTCGGGAAGATAGCGACCAGCTTGCCGCATCAACCAAATCGGCGGAACCTCACTTAGTTTCCCGCGCAATGTCGAGATCAGCGGTTTTTCCTCCAACATGTTTTGATCTCCAGCGCGATGCGTTCTAGGTCCGTAACCTGAATAGAAATAAATAAAAATTCTATTTTTAAAGTTTATTTCAGTTTTTATAACTGACCCAAAACATTCATTCAGGCGCGTTCACAGGCTTTCAACAGTTAGACAGTTTTGATCTTAAGCGCCATAACCAATCAGGGAGAGTGGGGATAACCTTTAAATAAAGAAAAAACAATAATTTATAATTATTATCTCACTTCTGATTCTGTGGATTTCTTTTCATGAGTCTAGTTAGAAAGAAAAGCACATAAAAATTAAACAGAGTTTCCCCTGTTGACGACGAGGTAAAGTTATAACCATCCAATAACAGCGCAGAGCTTCATGAAGAGAACTTATCCCCGTATTTCGACATAGAAAAAGGTCTGTGAAAGGATTTTAAAATGACCCAGAAAAGTGAAACAGGATTCTGGCGTCTTAAAGACCCTCTCGTCCTTGCCTCTAATAGCGCAGCCCGACAAAGGCTTCTGAGCGAAGCGGGCGTTCCTTTTATTATTCAACCAGCAAATATTGATGAACGAGAAATTGAGCGCGATCTTAATTCAAAAAGCGCTGATCTAATCGCACAAACCTTAGCGCGAACAAAAGCGTTTACCGTATCGAAGCAGTTTAAAAATCGATTGGTTTTAGGCGCAGACCAAGTCGCAAGTTGTGAGGGGAAGGTTTTTGGCAAAGCCGAGAATATTAATAAAGCGCGAGAGTTATTATTCGCTCTTTCAGGAAAAACCCACCGTCTTCATAGCGCGTTTTGTTTAGTGCAAAATGACACAATTATTTTTCAAACTCTCGCTCACGCCGATCTCCATGTAAGACAAATGACATCACAGTTTATTGATACTTATATCGAAGAAATGGGCGATAAAATTTTATCAAGCGCTGGAGGGTATCAAATAGAGGCGTTAGGCGCTCAGTTATTTTCATCAATTGAAGGCGATCATTGGACAATTATGGGTCTTCCAATTTTACCCTTACTAGAAGCCTTGAGACATGAGGGAGCTTTAATTTCATGAGCGAAATAAGACCATTGCGCATTGGTCTGACCGGCTCAATCGGCATGGGCAAATCAACAACTGCGCAGCTCTTTCGCGATGAAGGGATTGCAGTGTTTGATTCAGACGCCATCGTGCATGAACTCTATCAAGGCGCTGCGGTGGAGCCAATTGCAAAAAGCTTTCCGCAGGTTGTAGAAAATGGCGTCATCAATCGCGCGAAGCTTGCGGATGTTGTGTTAAAAAATCCACAAGCATTAAAAAAAGTGGAGGAAATCGTTCATCCACTTGTTTGGTCCGAACGGGATAAATTTTTCAAAACCTATCAAGAAAAAGGCGCTCATATCGTCGTTTATGATATTCCTTTGCTTTTTGAGAAAGGCGTCGACTCGAGCGTCGATATCATTATCGTCGCATCAGCAACATCGGAAGCGCAAAAAACCCGCGTGCTTGCACGGCCTGGAATGACTGTTGAGAAATTCGAGGTTTTAAAGTCAAAACAGATGAGCGATGTTGAAAAACGCGCACGCGCCGATTTCATCGTAGATACCAGTTTCGGCTTGGAGTCTGCCCGCCAACAAGTGCGTGACATTCTAGACAAATTAACCCAGTCTCTGTCAAAACAGGACAAAAAATAAATGCGAGAAATCGTTTTTGATACGGAAACTACGGGCCTCGATCCCGCTCAAGGCCATCGCATTGTTGAAATTGGCGCAGTGGAAATTTCAAACCTTATTCCAACAGGTCGCGTCTTTCACGTTTATTTGAATCCTGAACGCGATATGCCTGAAGAAGCCTTTCGGGTTCATGGCCTGTCAACTGAATTTCTCCTTCAACATAAACGCTTCGCCGAAATCGCTGCAGAATTCATAGAATTCATTGAAGATTCGCCCTTAGTGGCGCATAACGCTGAATTCGATACACGCTTTCTAAATGCTGAATTGGCGCTTTTGGATCTACCCGCCTTAGCAGGCAGTCGCATCGTTGACACGCTTGCTATGGCGCGGCGCTTAAATCCTGGAAGTCCCGCCTCTCTTGATGCGCTCTGTCAGCGCTATGGCATCGATAGTTCTCGTCGAGAAAAACACGGCGCGCTACTCGACGCTGGCTTATTGGCTGAAGTCTATGCTGAGTTATGCGGTGGGCGTCAGGCCGCCCTTTCTTTGCAGGCGACGAGCGGCGCGGCGCGTAAAAACACAAAAAATAATCTTCTAACCCAACGGCCTCAGCCATTAGCGAGCCGGCTCAGCGCAGCAGAAATTGACGCCCATCAGAAATTTATCGAAACGCTCGCGCCTCATCCGCTTTGGGCGCGTTATCTTGACAGTGAGCAAGATAAAACGCCCAATTAAGCTTATAATGATGCGTTAATTGGCCTTAGAAATGTCGGCGCCCGCAGCGCCGGATTCAGCAAGCTTTTTCTGATAAAGCGCAACAAAGTCGATTGGATCGATGTAGAGCGGCGGAAAACCACCGTCCCGTGTCGCATTGGCGACGATCTGGCGAACAAAGGGAAAAAGCAGACGAGGGCATTCAATCATGACAATCGGATGCACTTGATCTTTTGGAATATTTATCAAACGGAACACGCCGCCATATTCCAAATCCAGCTTAAAGAGTAAGTTTTCTCCTTCGCCTGCTTTAGCGTCAACCAACAAAGAGACGGCAAAATCCGTATCTGACATTTGTTGGGCGTTAACGTTTACTTGCAGCGTGATGTTGGGAGATTTTTCCTGTGGTCCAAGTGAACGCGGCGCATTCGGATTTTCAAACGAAAAATCCTTTAAATATTGAACAAGCGCATTAAGGGCAGGAGCGCCTTCCGGCGCGGTTGTGGCGCCGTTGCTTGTCGTGTCAGTCATTATTTGGATCTCCCAGCCAAGAAATGTGGGTCAAAGTTGCGCCCCGGTAACACGTCTCACCAAGCCGAACAAGCGAGAGCCCATCTAAACCAATATTTTCAGGAACCCGGAGCGTCACGGCCTCGAAGAATTTTCCACTCCTGGGGAGAAAGTTCTATGAACCGCTCCGCTAAGGGGGAAGAGGCGTTTTGGATATGGTGAATAAAATTTTTGCGTAGCGTCGGCGATTTTAACGCCAAGCCAAAGAGATCGGAGGCAAAACCAGGTAAAATCAAACAAATATCCGCGAGCGCCGCTAAGGCGTTGTCCAATCCGGCGGCATCCTGCTTAATCATAATGCCTTGTTTTTCTTTTATTTTAAATATTTTTTTGAGATTATTGAGTCCCAATAGGCTTGTCGCCAGCGCTAATACGAGGGTGGCGAGCAAACCAACCGATCGTAAAACGAGAATAAAAAGTAGAATTTCTGAGAAAATCCAAAACACCAACAATAGCGGCAGTTTTTTCCCCTGAAACACCTTGGGCTTTTCTCCAAAAGACTGCGGCGATCAGTCCAGCTCTTGATTCGTGACATGCGCAGGTCGACATGATAGCCGACAGGATGAAAAATCCGAAAATTATAAAGTTTTGGAGCCCCTCATGCCGCCGACTGGCGAAATCTTTGATCCCGCGCTGATTATCTTCGCTGCGCTTGCTATTTTTATCTGCTGGAAATTGCGTTCAGTTCTGGGCGTGCGCGTTGATCGCGACGCCCTGCCGCCGGCCCATTTCAATCCTGGTCCAATAACTGCTGCGCCTCTGCGCCCAATGGCTAAACCGCGCTCTCAGCTTGAACAAGACAGCGCTGAGCGTTGGCGGGGGGTGGCTGACAAGGATAGCGCCGGCTGGAGAGGTCTCGATGAGATCGCGAAAGCGGAGCCAACTTTTGATGGCGTTGAATTCATCGACGGCGCACGTCGCGCTTATGAAATAATTGTGTCCGCTTTTGCCAAAGGCGATCGCGAAACATTACGCCCGCTCCTGTCAAACGAAACCTATGACGTCTTTGCGCAGGAAATTTCTAAACGCGAGCAATCTGAAGAAACGCTTGAAACGGCGGTTGTCGCAATTGACGTCGCGACAGTGAGCGATGCGCGCGTTCTAGCGCAGCGTGTTGAAGTGACAGTAAAATTTGAAGCCCGGCTGATGAGCGTTCGACGGGATAAAAATGGCGACACCATTGACGGCGGTCGAACAATTCCTGTGATAGAATTATGGACATTTGCGCGGGATAAGCGCGCGCAGAATCCAAATTGGAAACTCGTCGCGACCCATGCGGCGGGATAAATGTGGGCGGCGCCAGAGAAGCTAGAGCCAGTCGCCTTTGAGGCGATTGGCGGCTTCGAAAGCGACGACTTAGAAGAAGCTCTTAGCGTATTTAAATCTTCCGCGCGGCGTCTTTTGGATGGGCGTAACCAACAACGTCCAGCGCGCGCGCCTTCTCAAAGCCTCATCGCTGTCGCACAGGCGGCTTTAAAAGAAGAGGCGTCCGCTCAGGATTTTTTTAAGCGCTGGTTTCTCCCCTTTAGGCTTCCCAGTCCAGGTTTGGTTACGGCCTATTATGAACCTGTGGTGGAGGCCCGTCGCCTCCCGTCATCAGACTACACAACGCCTGTACTTGCGCGGCCTGCGGATCTCGTGACTCTCAATGAAACGCCGTTGATTTTACCAACAGGCGAAATCTTGACCAGCGCGCGCAAGCAATCAACCGGCGATCATCTTCCCTATCCAGATCGTCAAGCAATCGAAGAACGTGAAGCGGCGATAGGAGCGAAAACACTCGCTTATGTGCGTGATCCAGTCGAATTATTTCTGTTGCAAGTTCAAGGATCGGCTCAGTTAAAATTTGATACGGGCGAGCGCGTTGGGCTGACATATGATGGTCGTAATGGTTGGCCTTATACCTCAATTGGTAAGCGTTTAATTGAAATAGGAGCCGTGCGCGCCGATGAAATGTCGCTAGATCGATTAAAAGCGACACTGAGAGAAATGGGCGTTGCGCCTGGCGCGCCAGGACGTCGCTTAATGCAAGAAAACCGTTCTTACGTTTTTTTTACGTTAGATGAGACCTTAGAACGGCAACGTGGTCCAATTGGCGGGGAAGGTTGCGCCCTAACTCCCTTGCGATCAATCGCAATTGATCGCAGCTTATGGTGCTATGGATTGCCATTTTGGATTTCAACAATAATACCTTGGCGCAATAAACAAGAAACATCGTTTGATCGATTGATGATTGCGCAAGATACTGGTTCTGCGATTCTCGGGTCGGCGCGCGCGGATTTGTTTTTTGGTTCTGGCGATCAAGCTGGACAATTGGCTGGAGCTGTTCGGCACAAGGCTGATTTTACCGTTTTTTTGCCCAAAGAAAGTCTTGCCCTATGAGCGAAGGGTCTCGTCGCTACTCTCGACGTTTATCAAAAGCGGAGAGCGAACTCTGGAGCAGCGTTACGGCGGATGTGCGGCCGATACAGCGACGCGCAGCGCAAGAAGCCACAATATCTCAGTTGGATGAAGAGAAAAAAATTCCCGCAACAACACCGCAAAATGCGTCGAAGAAAATCATTCATGAACAAGAGAAACAATTCAGAAGTCTAACGCCGATAGAAGATATTGATTATCGCACGCACGCGAAAATAAGACGTGGCCGATTAGAGGTTGATGCGAAACTTGATTTGCATGGCTTAAGACAGGATGAGGCGCAAAGGGCCCTGACGGCTTTTTTACGGCGCGCACAAGCCGATGGCGCTAAAATTGTTATTGTTGTTACAGGCAAAGGTCTAACGCGCGAGGAGGGCGGCGTCTTGCGTCGCGTTGTGCCTTTATGGTTACAAGCGCCCCAATTAAGAAATCTGATAATTAGCTTTGGCGAAGCGGCGCGTCACCATGGCGGCGAGGGCGCATTATATGTTCGAATTCGTCGCGCCGATCGCTTCCGGAGCGTCACTTAACTAGAAGCGCTCGCCTTGGGGCCGGTAATTTCTAAAATTTCAGCGGCGGCGGCAGTAATTTGCGGCTCCAGTGGATCGCCAAAGCGCTGGATCGAATCTGGTGGCGCTTTCCACTCAAAGGCGTCTAATTTTCCCGAGGCAGGCGAGATCGGGAGCCAATGTTTCGCGACAACATTTTCTGCAATCCACACGGGATCGCGCGGCGCGCGCGATCCTTTTGCAAGCCATTCGCGCACGCTCCCGCCTGCGCCATTTTCAGCTTCTTCAATCTCCGCCATGAGCAGGCAGCTGCGGGCGGTTGGAATTTGGCCTTCAGCAAGAAGCGGCGCCAATGCTTGGCGGGCCTTATCAAAATC
>OMIO01000179.1 GCA_900299115.1 Methylocystaceae bacterium
AGAATAGGCATAAGCGACCAAACAAAACACTCGGTTGAGGGATAGTTTCCTATCCTATCAGAAAAACAGAAAAGGCCGTTCATATCTCATATGAACGGCCTTCTCTCAGGTCAGCACTGAGGGGCTGCTGACCGAAATTAAATGAAAAAATTACTTATCTAATGCCGTTCATAAAACGCCCCTTCTGAAGGCCACCGCTCTAAATTAGCTCATTTACAGGCATTTTTGCCCCTCGCCCTTAATGAACGCTAATGAAATTATTCTAGCCAAAACAAAAATGGTTTCTGTGCGCTAGCGCACATAGGAAATTAAAAAAAAGGCCGCCTTTTGAGCGACCTTGAGTTTTAATTTTCCTAATCGACTTTTATGCGGCGCTATTTCTTGGCGTGATTAATTTACGGTTCATCAAGACCTCCGCAATCTGTATTGCGTTCAAAGCAGCGCCTTTACGTAAATTGTCTGACACGCACCAAAGAACTAATCCGTTATCGACTGTTGGATCATCTCTTATTCTAGATACGTAAGTCGCATCCTCTCCGGCAGCCTCATGCGGCGTGATATAGCCACCTGGCTCACGCTTATCAATCACAAGAACGCCAGGGGCTTCTCGTAATATATCTCTCGCCTCATCCGCTGATAGCGGGTTTTCAAACTCTATATTTACTGCTTCAGAGTGACTGATAAAGACTGGAACACGCACACAAGTAGCAACGAGCTTTATCTTTGGATCGAGTATTTTCTTTGTCTCTGCAACCATCTTCCATTCTTCTTTGGTGAAGCCATCTTCCATGAAGATATCAATTTGTGGAATGAGGTTAAATGCGATCCTTTTGGGGAATTTTTTTGCCTCTACCGGATCAGAAACAAATACGGAGCGCGTTTGAGCAAATAACTCATCCATCGCATCCTTACCTGCGCCTGAAACAGATTGATAAGTTGATACTACAACACGCTTAATCTTAGCAGCGTCATGCAGAGGCTTTAACGCCACAACAAGTTGGGCTGTCGAGCAGTTGGGGTTAGCAATGATATATTTCTTCTTAAATCCTGCCACAGCGTCAGCATTCACTTCAGGCACAATGAGCGGAACATCTGGATCCAAGCGCCAAGCGGATGAATTATCAATCACGACGCATCCTTGAGCGCCAATTCTTGGAGACCATTGCGTCGAGATACTGCCGCCAGCTGACATTAAACAAATGTCAGTGTCTGAAAAATCATATGTATCAAGGTGCTTACATTTTAATACTTTATCGCCAAAAGAAACCTCAGCGCCGATAGATCGCGACGAGGCCAAAGCGACAACTTCTTTAACTGGAAAATGTCTTTCGGCGAGAATATCTAACATTTCGCGACCCACATTACCCGTGGCGCCAACGACAGCATCCTTATAGCTCATTGATTTCTCTCCAGCGGATGGTTTCCTTGGCTAAAAGCCAAAGTCAACACTCCGATTTCTCTTCAGCTCAGCTTTTATCGGCATTAAGGCCAAAGACAAGCAGCTTATAGAATTTTATCATCTTCCTAGACAGCTTCTTTTCTACGGCCCGTGGAAGCGTCAAGCTGATTTTTAATGCTTAAAGGAAGCATCGCCCCGCTCCTACACTCCAGTTACCACCAGAAAGTGGACCCTAAATTGATTAGTCTTACCCACAGGATCCTTCAGCAGGCTTAAAAGAGCCACACCCGTCAATTTTAACAAAGAGCTAAGGCGGCTATTTTTAAAGCTTCGATAGAAGCGCGCAATGTTTCAGGCAAACCTTTTGGGTTTAACAATTAAAAGCGTGAGAGCACGCAGGCCGATATGATGCCAGCGCGCGCTCAATCAACCTTCCGTTCGGGCGATAGCGAGATTCTTGAGTTCTGCAATCGCCTTTGCAGGCTGCAAATGTTTCGGACAAGCTTTCGTACAGTTCATAATCGTGTGGCAGCGATAAAGCCGGAACGTATCATCAATATAATCAAGCCGCTCGTCAGCGGCCTCATCTCGCGAGTCTGAAATCCAGCGATGAGCTTGAAGCAAAGCGGCTGGACCAAGGTATTGATCCGAATTCCACCAATAACTTGGACAAGATGTCGAGCAACATGCGCACAAAATACATTCATAGAGACCATCTAGCTTCGCACGCTCTGCGGGACTTTGTAAGCGCTCTGTCTCTGGGTCATGGCTGGCGTGAAGCCAGGGCTCTATTGCAGCATGCTGCTCATAAAAGATTGTTAGATCAGGGACGAGATCTTTAACAACACCCATATGAGGTAAGGGGTAGAGCTTAATCACACCCTCAATCTGATCCATGCCCTTCGTGCAAGCTAAAGTATTTGCACCATCAATATTCATTGAACAGGAGCCACAAATGCCTTCACGGCAGGATCGTCGAAAAGTTAAAGTCGGATCAATTTTATTTTTTATCCAAATGATTGCATCAAGGACCATAGGACCGCAATCGCTGGTATCTACAAAATAAGTATCGATACGCGGATTATTCTGTGTGTCAGGATCATAACGATAGATGCGAAATTCGCGCAATTGCGTTGCGCCTTCTGGTTTTGGCCAGATCTTACCTTCCCCAATTACTGAGTTCTTCGGTAATGTGAATTCGACCATTCTTTTTCATCCAGTAAATTTAGGATTATAACGGCGTTAATATACGCGCGCCTTCGGCTCGATGTAGGTTACGTCAGTTGACATGGTATAGTTATGGACAGGACGATAATCGATCGATGTCTTCATTTTCTGCGCGTCAATCGTCGCTAAAGTGTGTTTCATCCAATTTACGTCATCTCTATCGGGATAGTCTTCCCGGGCATGCGCACCGCGTGACTCAAGCCGATTAGCCGCCGACTCCATTGTGACAACAGCCTGAACAATCAAATTGTCATACTCAAGAGATTCAACCAAATCCGAATTCCATATTAGCGACCGATCAGAAACTTTAATATCTAATCCTGATCGCCAGATTTCGTTAATAGCCGTCACGCCCTCTTCAAGCACCTCGCCGGTTCGGTAAACTGCGCAATGGGATTGCATCACACGCTGCATTTTGTCGCGCAGCTGAGCCGTGCTCGTTGCGCCATCGGCATGACGCAAACGATCCAACCTGGATAAGGCCAACTCTGCAGAATCTGGCGGTAAATCAGGTTGAGTGGCGTTAGGTTTGACGAGTTCTGATGCGCGCAGACCAGCTGCGCGTCCAAATACGACAAGGTCAATTAAAGAATTCGATCCCAGACGGTTAGCCCCATGCACTGAAACGCATGCCGCCTCGCCAAGAGCCATTAATCCCGGCACGATCGCGTCAGGATCGCCATTGACCTTGTAGAGAACTTCCCCGTGATAATTTGTTGGGATGCCGCCCATATTATAATGCACAGTCGGTAGTATCGGGATGGGTTGCCGTGTCACGTCAACACCGGAGAAGACCTTTGCGCTTTCTGAAATACCAGGCAGTCGCTCGGCAAGGATCATCGGATCCAGATGCTCTAGATGGAGGTATGCGTGATCTTTTAGCTTACCAACTCCGCGACCTTCTCTTATTTCCAAGGTAATAGCGCGAGACACCATATCTCTTGGCGCGAGATCTTTCACAGACGGCGCGTAACGTTCCATAAAACGCTCGCCTTCGCTATTTGTTAAATAGCCGCCCTCGCCGCGCGCGCCTTCCGTGATCAAACATCCAGCGCCATAAATACCGGTAGGATGGAATTGGACAAATTCCATATCTTGCAATGGCAGGCCTGCGCGTAAAACCATTCCCCCGCCATCACCCGTACATGTATGAGCTGATGTTGCAGAAAGATAGGCGCGCCCATAGCCCCCTGTTGCTAGAATCGTCAAATGCGATCGAAATCGGTGGATCGTCCCATCATCAAGTTTTAGGCAAACAACGCCACGACAAACGCCCTGCTGATCCATGATGAGATCAAGGGCAAAATATTCGATAAAAAACTGCGTCTGATGTTTCAGCGCCTGCCCATACATTGTGTGCAACATTGCATGACCTGTTCGATCCGCAGCAGCACAGGTGCGTTGAGCAGGAGGGCCTTTGCCGAAATCAGTTGTCATGCCGCCAAAGGGACGCTGATAAATTTTACCTTCAATGGTGCGCGAAAACGGCACCCCCCAATGTTCGAGCTCATATACAGCTTGTGGCGCGTTGCGACATAAATATTCAATTGCATCTTGGTCGCCGAGCCAATCAGAGCCCTTGACGGTGTCATACATATGCCATTTCCAGTCGTCCGGACCCATATTGCCCAGCGCCGCCGCTACGCCTCCCTGAGCAGCTACAGTGTGTGAACGCGTCGGAAAGACCTTTGAAATACACGCAACGGATAAACCGGCCTGAGCACAGCCAACAACAGCCCTCAGTCCAGCCCCGCCGGCGCCGACAACAACAACATCATAGCTATGATCTGTGATTGGATAGGCTCGACCTCCAATCGATATGGAAGAAGCAGCGCCATTCATTTGCATGACTTAACCTTTTTTGTTTTCTTGGGCGTCAATGAATTTGCCTCAGTGAGGCGCTGCAATGAACATAATCGATACAACCCAGATTGCTACGATGGCGATCGAAATGATTTTATTGGCTTTGATCGCCTTCTCTTTAAGCTCAGCGTCATGAACGTAATCTAAAATGATTTCGTGCATGCCTTCACGCGCATGAATCATACCAAGCGCTGCGAAGGCGATTAAGACAAGAGCGGGAAAGGGATGGCCGATCTCCTCACGCACGCGATCAAATGGCAAACCAACTAAACCAGCAAGCCACCAAGTCGAGAGTATACCCAATGGGGTAAGAGCGTAGGAACTCAGCCGCATAAATCTTGCGTGAGCTGAACCAGAGGCGTCAGCAACAAATTTTTTACCCGCGCCCTTGCGACCGCTATTAAAATGCGTAGGGACTGACATGTATTACGCTCCCCTCAGCCAACTAGCGCTCTAGCAGTCCACAAAATCACGGTCATTGCGATGCCGCCAA
>OMIO01000180.1 GCA_900299115.1 Methylocystaceae bacterium
ATTAAGCACTCCCTTCCATTTATTTTTATAAACACGCGCAAGCTTCAACCCATTAGAAATTCTCCGGGCACAATTCCCTCACGGTAGCATAGCCTTTTAGTAAAGGTATATTTAGATTAAACTCATGAGGTTACTTATTATTAAAGGCTTTTTCTATGAGCACGACTGAATCATCGCCCACTTCTCTTGACTTTGAGATCAAGGGCATGACCTGCGCTTCCTGCGTTGGGCATGTTGAGCATGCCTTATTGCAAACAAAAGGCGTCAAAACCGCTAGCGTCAATTTGGCTACACAGCGCGCACAAATTGCAATCAACCAAGAAGCTACAGCGAAGGAAATCTTTCAATCCATTATCGACGCAGGTTACGAACCTCTGGTTGAAATATTCGAGGTCTCTATCGAGGGAATGAGCTGCGCTTCATGCGTTGAGCACGTAGAATCCTCCATTAGAAAAGTTCCTGGCATCATTGAGGCGCACGTCAATCTTGCTACAGAACGGGCAACGATTAAAGCCCTGCCCGGCCCTAACTTACGCAATGAAATCAATGAAGCGATTATTGACGCTGGCTACACCCCTCATCTCGTTCAGCACGTGAAAGATGAGCAAGATGAAAAACTCAATCGACAAGTTCAAGAGGCAGACGATTTAAAAAAGAGACTAATACTTGCAGCAGTTCTTGCCGCTCCTGTTTTTATTATGGAAATGGGCGGACATCTTTTTCCAGCGTTTCATCATTGGTCACGAGCAACGATTGGCGAACCTACAATTCGCTATCTTTCATTTATTCTTACAAGCCTAACGCTTTTTGGCCCTGGACGCATCTTCTATATTAAAGGGATTCCAGCTTTATTGCGCGGTAGGCCAGAAATGAACGCGTTAGTAGCTGTTGGAACGCTAAGCGCATATTTCTATTCTGCTCTCTCTACGTTTGCACCCTCTATTCTTCCGCGTAATTCTGATGTGGTCTATTATGAGGCAGCCGTAGTTATTGTCGTTTTAATTTTATTCGGACGCTATCTAGAGCTTGGCGCTAAAGGAAAAACTTCAGAAGCCATTCGCGCTTTAGCAGGACTTCAGCCAAAAATCGCGCATGTTGAAATAAATGGACAGTCTCAAGATATCAATATTGAGGATCTTCAAATTGGCGACATTGTTATCGTTCGACCAGGAGAGAGAATCCCAACTGATGGCGTTGTTCTATCCGGAAACTCATATGTCGATGAGTCTATGATTACAGGAGAACCTTCCCCAGTAGCAAAACATAAAGATATGAATGTCACTGGCGGCACGATCAATGGCTCTGGAGTTTTCTCTTTTCGCACAACGCATACTGGATCAGAAACAACGCTTGCAGGAATCATTCGTTTAGTTGAGCAAGCGCAAGGCGCAAAACTTCCTATTCAGGCAGTGGTTGATAAAATTACAGCCGTCTTCGTGCCAATTGTTTTTGCGCTTTCTGGTTTAACATTTCTTGTTTGGTTATCTATTGGCCCGGATCCCCGTTTAAGCAACGCTCTCGTAGCCGCTGTTTCGGTGATGATTATCGCCTGTCCCTGCGCAATGGGTCTTGCGACTCCTGCAGCTATCATGACCGGCACAGGGCGAGCAGCGGAACTGGGCGTTTTATTTCGCAAGGGAGAAGCGCTCCAGACCCTTAAAGACGTTACGCTTATTGCTTTTGATAAAACTGGAACGCTGACTTACGGCAAGCCGCTACTGACAGACTTGATTACCGCTCCTGATTATAACGATACTGAGCTCCTACAGCTCATAGCGAGCGTAGAAACTCAGTCAGAACACCCTGTAGCGCAGGCGATTGTAATTAACGCAAAAGAGCGTGGAATTACGCTATTAGCTTGCTCAGATTTTAACTCTATCCCTGGCATGGGCGTTACTGGAAGCGTAAATCAAAAATCGATATCGATCGGGGCAGAAAGATTTATGCACTCATTACATATCGATACAAACCTTTTTAGCTTAAACGCTCAGAAATTTGCTACTGAAGGAAAAACGCCATTTTTTGTTTCTCTCGATAATCAATTAGCGGCGATTGTTTCTGTTGCAGATGACTTAAAGCCTACAACTATGCAAGCAATAGCTTCTCTTCATTCACTTGGAATTAAGACAGCAATGATCACTGGGGACGATTCTCGCACAGCGCAAGCAATCGCCGAGCGTGTTGGCATCGATCAGGTCATTGCTAATGTGACGCCGGCTGGGAAAGTCTCTAGCATTAACTCGCTGAGACAGGGCTATAAAATTGCCTTTGTAGGAGATGGCGTGAATGACGCTCCCGCTCTTGCTGCAGCAGACGCAAGTATTGCGATCGGAACAGGGACTGACATTGCTATTGAAACAGCTGACGTCGTCTTGATGTCCGGCGACCTCTCAAAAGTTTCAACAGCTTTGGCAATATCGCGTGCGACAATGCGCAATATTAAAGAAAATCTATTTTGGGCTTTTGCTTACAACGCCATCTTAATTCCTGTTGCGGCGGGGGTATTTTTTCCCATTAGCGGCCTACTCCTCTCTCCCATGCTTGGCGCTGGGGCCATGGCGCTCTCAAGCGTATTTGTCCTAGCAAACGCCTTACGCCTAAGGCGATTTCAACCCTAGCAATATAGGAAAAATTCATTTCATCCCTATATAGAGTAAAAATTTCGTATTCTAACAAACGTATAGGAAGCCAAAATGACTACTTTTAAAGTTGAAAAAATGTCATGTGGCGGCTGTGTCAAACATGTAACTAAAGCAATTTTGACGATCGAGGCGGGCGCTGAAGTTAAGGTTGACCTTGCCACGGGCTTAGTTGCCGTATCGCCAGATCCGAGTAACCCTCAAGCTATCGCAGCTGCACTTACGCAGGCAGGTTATCCAGCTCAAATCAGCAATTCACATTAATTTTTCTGCGAGTTCAGATGGCGCGTTCCCTAAAGGGTAAAACTCTTTTTATTACTGGCGCTAGTCGAGGTATTGGACTTGCCATTGCTCTACGGGCCGCTCGTGATGGCGCCAACATCGCCATTGCAGCCAAAAGCACCTCTGAAAATCCAAAAATACCTGGCACAATCTTTTCTGCCTGTGATCAATTAAAGCTTGCAGGCGGCCAAGCCCTGCCTCTGGCTTGTGATATCCGCTTTGATGACCAGGTAGAGCAGGCAATATCTAAAACAGCACAGGCTTTTGGCGGCATAGACATTTTAATTAATAACGCCAGCGCGATTGATCTTCGCGATATTTCCGATCTTGATATGAAGCGATTTGATCTAATGCATCAAATCAACGCACGCGGCGCTTACCTGTGCGTCAAACTCGCTCTTCCCTACCTCAAACAATCGACAAATCCACATATCTTGACCTTATCGCCCCCCCTTGACCTAAATCCTAAGTGGTTTGCGCCCAATCTTGGTTATTCAATAGCAAAATACGGCATGAGCCTTGTTACGCTTGGCCTCGCGCGCGATCTTGGTAAACGAGGAATCGCCGTTAACTCACTATGGCCTGAAACGGCAATCGCCACAGCCGCTGTTACAAATCTCCTTGGCGGAGAGGCAGTTATTAAATATTGCCGCAAACCAGAGATTGTCGCGGATGCCGCGCATCTTATTTTAACGCGTCTCGCCCAAGGGAATACAGGCAATTTTTACATTGACGCGCAAGTGTTAGCTGATGAGGGGATAAAAGACCTCAGCACTTATGCTGTTGACCCAAACAGTCCCGCGTTATTGGATTTTTTCCTCGATATGCCCATTAGCTCAAATGTAATTAAGGGCAATTTTCACCCAAAATGATGCGTGTTGCATTAATTTTATGTTTTTAAATAAATCATGTCTGTAAAACTAAGTTAAGCCGATCAAGCCAACATATTTTTAACGCCTACCCTAGAAGTCTTTATCTCCGACAATTTAGTTTAAAAAAAACCGGCCAGAGAATCTCTCTGGCCGGCTTTTAGATTTAGCTATTACGCGTTCGGATTAAGGCATATCGCCTGCAACGAACTTCGGAATAACTGGACCGCCGATTTCAGACGCATAGCGTGTGCCGCCTGGGCTGAA
>OMIO01000181.1 GCA_900299115.1 Methylocystaceae bacterium
TGATGGAATTCTCTGGCTCTTCAGAAGATTTAGCCCGCATATGTCACGCACATCCAACACTGTCTGAAGCTGTCAGAGAGGCGGCTCTTGCGGTCGCTCGACGCGCCCTACATATCTAAAATCAACTTGATAGGCGCCAAATCTGGATTACTTTCAATTATACTGTCCTTACGCCACTTATGACCATACTAGCCACGATATTGATGCGCGCCCTTATGCATAAAAGCGCCGTAAGAAGCGCCTAGAAAAGTGGCCATGCCTTTCATAAAATTCCGACTAAAATAACTTCTTTGTATTTTCCTAGCGCTTGTTTTTATAATTGAAAACTGGTTCTGGGTTCATGTCCGCGCGTGGCTGCAAGGCCTTAATCGGTTTCTTGGGCTAGATCGTATTGATCTTTGGCTCAAGAAATGGGCTAAAACACGCTCTCCTTATGCCGCTCTTTGTCTTTTTTTAGTCCCAGCCGGCCTAATTCTACCAGTTAAAATTATTGCTCTCGCTTTAATTGCAAAAGGCAGGATCGCGATCGGCTTGATATCGATCCTATTTGCGAAAATTTTAGCACTTGGCGTCGCGTCTTATCTTTTTGATCTATTGCGCAATAAACTATTCGAAATACATTGGGTTAAGTATTGTTATGTGGTGACGTTAAGAGTCCGTCTTTGGTCTAAGAAATTAGTCGCTCCGCTAATGTCTCAGATTAGCTCGATTGTCCATAGATTTAAAAGTTACATCAAAGAATATTCAACTATGATACTAAGCAAGTTTCGCGAATGGATCAAAATAGGGAAAATAAAAATAGATTCCCTACTTAGATAATGATTGATCGCATAAAGCATAGCCAAAACATAAATCTCCTGATGACGCAGGAGAAGTTTTAAATAAAACCATTGCCGCAGAGATGCTGATCACAAGAAAAAGAGCCGCCATACCTGAAAACGTCGCTTTACGCATTGAACTATCCTGTATCTGATCTTTAGACAGAAGCAGAAAAAAGGAAATAAACTTTAAACACCGAGAGGCGGCTTCAGTCTTTTTTAGTCTATCTTTAGAATTATATTGCTGTGGAAGTATAAGCGCCGGCGCAAAAACCTACTCGAAACCAACCATCAAAGAGCCCGGAATTTCAAAAAAAACAAAAGACAAGCCATTGACTTGCAATGTAACGAACCCTCCTAGAGCAATGCGCTCTAGAAGGGTTTTGTTAACTACATTACAACAACCTTAGTGCCGACCTTTACACGATTATAAAGGTCGATCGCATCAATATCACGCATGCGAATGCACCCTGAGGAAACACCCTGACCAATTTTCTCAGGTTCGTTGGTGCCATGAATGCGGTAAAGCGTGTCTTTGCCGTCTTGGTAGAGGTATAAAGCTCTTGAACCCAATGGATTATCAGGGCCGCCTGGGAGCCCCCCCGCATCCGCTGTCGGCTGCAGATGCGGCCAACGTTCAAGCATATCTTTAGGTGGGATCCAACGCGGCCATTCCTGCATAGCTCCGATATAAGTCCGCCCTGTCCATCCCATCGCATCTTGTCCCGTTGAAACGCCGTAGCGCACGGCCTTTCCTCCTGGCATGACATAATAAAGGAAGTGAGATTGGGAATCGACGATAATGGTTCCGACAGGTTCACCCGTTTTATAATCTACAAGATAACGCTCAAATTCCGAGCCTACAGAAGCTTTAGGCGCGAGCGCCATAAATTCTGCGTCACGACCTGAAAGTTTTGGATCTGGTAGACTTGTGCCGTTACAAGCCGACAAAGCGACGGCCGCAAGCGCTGCCGCAATCACAGATTTGTAATTCATTTGCTCACTCCTTCCCGCCGCATGTTGAGACGTTAAAAAAATCCTTACCATGTCTGATGCAAAGTTGGAGTCTGCTACAAGCAATATTCCTCAACTGTTGTAAAAACACCACGCTGTTGCAAATCTACAACAGTAATTAATGCGCATAGCCAGAATTTGCTTAAACTGTCATCACGATGACTTTTAATTTATTTAGTTTTAAGCCATTAAATGCATTTGACGCAGCAATCCATCTCCGAATACCTTAGCTCAACCTAATGATGATCTGTTGAAAACCTCATTCTTTTCTCATCCGAGCTGCCTTGCGCACGAAATGGGCCCTGGACATCCAGAGCAGCCGTCTCGATTGCATGCGATAGAGAAGAGCCTTTCCGCTGAATCTTTTGCTTCCTTGACATGGATGTCTGCACCCAAGGCTCCTCGTGAGAGCTTACTGAGAGTACATCCTCAGTCCTACTTAGACGCTCTCAACCAGGCAGCGCCAATCCAAGGCTACACGCCACTTGGCTCCGATACACAATTGAACCCTCACTCGCTTACCGCCATCTGGCGCGCTGCCGGAGGCGCAGTAACGGCGGTTGATCATGTTTTACAAGGCGAAACAGACAATGCATTTGTCGCCACGCGCCCACCGGGTCATCATGCGGGCGTGACAAATCCCATGGGCTTTTGCTTCATTAACAATGTTGCGATAGCTGCGCGCCACGCGCAAGCGGCTTATGGCATAGAACGCGTCGCCATCATTGACTTTGATGTCCATCACGGAAATGGAACCCAAGATATTTTCTGGTCAGACAATTCTGTCCTTTTTTGCTCCATCCATCAGGCTCCGTTCTATCCTGGCACAGGCGGACAAAATGAAACTGGCGATCATGATACAATCGTTAATGCGCCTCTCTTAGCAGGCGCATCCGGCGAAGCCTTTAAGGAAGCGCTTACAGAGCGGATCCTCCCACGCGTAGAGGGATTTAGGCCTGATTTAATATTAATTTCCGCTGGCTTTGATGCGCATGCAGATGACCCACTTGGCGGGTTGATGTTGAGCGCTGATGATTTTGGCGATGCAACAAAAAGGATTATGGAACTCGCTGACCGACAGAGCAAAGGTCGCGTCGTTTCAATCCTAGAGGGCGGCTACAATCTTCAGGCGCTCGGGCTCTGCGCTTCAGCGCATGTACGCGCGCTCATGGGGATCTAATACTTTCAAGATCCAGAGATTGAGCAACGCATCATAAAAGAGAATATCGGAAACTTCAGCCCTGACGCGCCTTAAAACGCTTTTGGACCTTGTTAATTACGTAGACGCGACCCTTGCGGCGGACAAGCTGGTTGTCTCTATGGCGTGAACGCAAAGATTTCAGTGAGTTACGAACTTTCATCGGTGTTTCCCCGGCAACATGTATATCGCCAGGTGTACGCCCAGCGCCAATTGCGTTTGGCTATGCCAAATTTCCTGGCTAGGATCAAGTCACCCCTCTCACACTGCGACCCATATGTCAGAAGCGCCTTTGGCGCTTGGATCAAGCTTTGACTTCCTCTGTGAATTTCCGCCAACCGCTTGCGCGTAAGGCGCAAGCTGGACAGGTTCCGCAGCCAAACCCCCAATCAAAATTTTGATGACGTTCGCCCAAATAGCAACTATGCGTCTGTACACGAATAAGGTCAATGAGAGCCTCGCCCCCAAGTTCCACCGCTAGACGCCATGTCTGGGCCTTATCTAACCACATCAAGGGGGTATGAATAACAAAAGACTTGTCCATGCCCAGGCTCAACGCCTGCGCCATGGCTTCAATGGTCTGCGCGCGACAATCCGGATATCCGGAGAAGTCAGTCTCGCACATCCCCCCAACCAAATCGCCTATGCCTCTTCGATAGGCCAATGCAGCAGCGAAGGTCAAAAACAGCAAATTACGGCCCGGAACAAATGTGTTTGGAAGCCCACTAGCGGAAAACTCTATCTCTGTTTCCCGCGTTAATGCTGTCTGCGACATCCGACCCAAGGCGTCGACTTCAATCACATGATCCGCGCCCAAGCGATTAATCCATTGCGGGAATATAGAAGCAAGGCCTTGTCGCAGCGCACCGCGACAGTCGAGCTCGATGCGGTGCCGCTGACCATAATCAAATCCAATGGTCTCCACATGCGCAAAGCGAGATAAAGCCCAGGCTAAACATGTTGTTGAGTCCTGCCCTCCTGAAAACAGGACTAATGCTGCAGTTTCTTGGATAGCTGGCTCATTTTGAGTCATATTTGAATTCCGCAGGTAAATTTACCAAAACAAGGTCTTCTGTCTCACTATAAACTCGTTGGCGAGACTCATGAAACGGACTAACGCGACTTAATTACCTCCTCCAACACTTATTATGTGGCTTCCTCGTAAATCGCCATCTAGAAATCTGCGTGCCGACGTCACGACGTATGACATTAATTGTGAAAAGTTCTCTTGTGAGCAATATTGTTATATGCGGGCAGAAGATTTCAAGACTTTATTCCTGAAGCGGTGCTTAAACTGTTGACTAGAAACTCTGATTATTTGGAATATGAAATGATTAAACAAGACATTTGAAGAAAACTCGAGCAAATACACAGCGAAAAAGAATAAAAAAATATTTCACCTTAAGCCTAGCCTGATGTTTATTTGACCTGACTGCTTGAAATATTATCTCAATCTCTAGCTTTAAAGGAATACGCACTCGCTTTAGCTTCTATTCTCGTCTATCTTCACTCAGCAATGACTTATTCATATGGTATCTGTAATTTGAAAAGACTCCCTTTTCTGCTTTATGCAAACATCATGCATAATTGATCAACCTATGAGAGATAGATCTTGGCGGCAGTTATCGTTGGACAAGGCTCTAGAAACGCAACAATCTGTAATAATCATCCCCTGACGATTATTGCAGGCCCTTGCGTTCTGGAAAACCGCAACATGGCGATTGAGGTTGCGCAAAAATTAGTTCAAATTAGCGATGAACTAGAAGTTAAAATAATTTTCAAAGCTTCATTTGATAAAGCCAATCGCACAAGCAGTCAGAGTCCACGAGGAATAGGACTTGAGGCTGCCTTGCCTATTTTTGAGGAAATCAAGAAATTAACGAACCTGCCTATCACGACGGATGTCCATGAATGCGCTCAATGCGCAAAGGTCGCGCCCTACATTGATCTCGTACAAATTCCAGCCTTACTCAGCAGGCAAACTGATCTACTTATCGCCGCTGCAAATACCGGCCTGCCAGTTAATATTAAAAAGGGGCCCTTCATGGCGCCTGAAGACATGCTTTACGCTATAGAGAAAACACGCACCCAAAAATTTCGAGGAGCAATCATTACTGAGCGTGGAACAAGTTTTGGATATAACAATCTTATTGCGGATATGCGCTCTCTCACTATTTTGAAAGAAACAAGCGCGCCAGTAATTTTTGACGCCTCTCATGCTTCACAATATCCTACAGCGCTAGGCTCAATCTCTGGGGGCGATCGGCGATTTACGCCAATATTAGCCAGAGCGGCGGTTGCAGTTGGGGTTGCCGGCGTTTTTATTGAGACGCATCCCAACCCAAAACACGCCCTATCAGATAGCGCCACACAGTTTCCACTTGATGATCTCGCGCATTTGATCAAGCAATTAATATCTCTTGACCGCCTGATCAAAGTCTCACCCGAGAAGGCATTAATATAAAACCCCATAACCATTGATCTTTCAACATATTCTCTTTGCTGTTATTTTTCTGGCAATAAAAAGCTTCCGTCAGATTTCGCTGGAAATGCGAAAAAACCCAAGGCCTTACGACGAGAGAAGGGAACACTACTTTCCCTTGCTAGACAGAGCTATCGTCTCTGACTAGGCAGAGCTCAAAACCTCAGCCTTTTACAAAATATTTTCGTAACTGGCCTTTATTCACACGCATTATTAATCTAACGAGCACGATAAATCGTAGAATTTAATCTGCAGTCCAAGAATGGAATAAAAATGATGAATGAGACCCCAGCCATAGGCTGGGAAATTTTTGAGATTATTTGGATCAATATTTTGCTCTCGGGCGATAACGCGATCCTAATAGCGCTTGCATGCCGACAGCTTTCTCAACACCAGCGGCGCTGGGGCGTGTTCCTCGGCGCATTCGGTGGAGTGATTTTACGCGTTATTTTTACCCTTATTGTCGTTGAACTCTTGGGCGTGCCGCTATTGAAGGCTGCCGGCTCACTTCTCTTACTTCTTGTCGCTATTAAACTCTTAATTGACGAGACTGAGCCCTCAGACGTCGACGCGAAGCCCAATTTATGGGGAGCCGTCATGTCTATCATAATGGCCGATGCAGTCATGTCATTAGATAATGTTATCGCGATTGCTGCAGCAGCGCGCGGATCAGCTCACTTAATTATTTTTGGATTAGCCTTATCAGTGCCAATCGTGATGTTTGGCGCAGGTTTTTTGTTGAAAGTCCTCGAACGCTTTCCTTTATTGGTTTGGGCAGGAGCAGCTTTACTTGGATGGGTTAGCGGAGAGATGATGGCCAGCGATGTAATTGTAAGTAATTACCTTGATACTTACATAGATCACGAAGCGCTCGAACGCTCCCTATCAGCAATTGGCGCTTGTGGCGTCGTGATCAGCGCTTTTATTGTGAAATTTCTACGTCGGCAGTCTAGCGATAGCTAATAGCCTAGATACAAACACTTTGTCTTTAAATCATGATACAACAGCATTGCCTCTTCAAATTTACACTTTTGTACTTCGCTCAATGATTACGCGAGATTTGAGTTTTTTTACCGACCAAATAGCTTACCCAAAAGCTTATCCAGATCTGTCTGGTTTTCCCTAGTTTTCTGATCCCCAGCATCAACTTGGAGTGTTTGCTTGACCTTCGCGAGCGCTTGCTCCATTTGCGCCTGATCAAAACCTCTGCCTATTTCCGAAGCGGTCTTTTCTTCGTCCATGTCTAAAGGGTCGATTGGCCTCGCCCGGCTCCTCTCGAGGTCATGATTAAAATCACCGGGAGAGGGCCGCTTCTTTCCCAATATAGACTTCAACAACCCTCCAAGGAGCCCGCCAAGCGACGCATCGCTCTGAGGTTTTTCAGCTCCAGACGGCAAAGTTGGCGCAGACCCCTGAGAACGCGCGGCCTCACCCAGTATCTGTCCAAGGAGATCATTCAGGTCTTTATTAGGATTGCTTTTGCGCGAGAGCTGGCCACCGGCCAATTGATCTAGCAGCCCACCGAGCGCTCCAGATTTGATAAGTTCGGAGAGCAACCTCCCAAGTCCTTGCTGATTGAGGGACTTAGAAAGACCACTGAATAAAACTGAAGCAATAATTGGTAATAGCTGACGAAGGATCTGCGTTGGCACGCCGCTCTGCTGAGATACTGCTTGCAAGATTTCGTTTGTTTGCGCCTCTGAACCAAAAAGACTCAGAACTGCCGCTTGTCCGCGCTCTAGAGAATCGGCCAAATATGCCGCTTCGCTGAGATCATGGGCGCGACAATTGGAAGAGTCGTAGAGGCATTGCACTACTTTTTCAAAATTCTGGGGCTGCCCAACAGCACGATCCATTCCGTAGGCAAGCGCTAGCCCAAGAGCTTGAATAGATTTATTAATCTCTTCCTCACTCAGATTATATCGCTGCGCAAGATTTGCAGCCAATTGACCCTCTTGAGCTGTCGAAAGAAGCTCATTGATATCTGCCATTTTACCCTCCCCCAACAAAATCTATCGCCAAAATACGCCCTTGGCCGCTCAATGAATTAGATAGAGCCTCTCAATAGTTGAGGCCGCAAGATATTGCCTATTTTTAGGAGGCTAAATGAACTGAATCTTAAGGCCGAGTCCACTGGCCCGGTTGCGCAACTTGACAGAGCTGCAGCCGCGCGACATCAGTTGCCAAAAACCCGGCCCAGCTGAGGCTTTAGCTCTGCGAAGGCCCCCTTTTGCCGAAAGCGTAAAGATGGATCTTCAAACCCGCCGAGCCCTCCCGCCGCTAAAAATCTTACTCTGCTCGCCGCGCGGCTTTTGCGCTGGCGTTGTGCGCGCCATTGATGCTGTAGAGCGCGCTCTGGCAAAATATGGCCCTCCGGTCTATGTGCGTCATGAAATTGTGCACAATCGTTATGTTGTAGAGTCCTTGAAGGGTCATGGCGCTATTTTTGTTGAAGAACTCGAGGAAATCTCTGAGACAACCGCCCCAGTTATTTTTTCTGCCCATGGCGTTGCAAAATCCGTTTCAGCTCAGGCAAGCGCCCGTAACTTGCTGGCGATTGATGCGACCTGTCCGCTCGTTACAAAAGTGCACAGAGAAGCGGAAATACATTGGCGTCGCGGTCGACGCATTCTGCTTGTAGGCCATTCAGGCCATCCTGAGGTTGTTGGCACAATGGGCCAATTACCAGAGGGGGTCGTCATACTCGTTGAGTCACTGGAGGATATTGAAAAATTAAAATTCGAAGATGAAAGTAACTTGGCCTATGTGACTCAGACCACGCTTTCTCTTGACGACTCCAGGGAAATAGTGAGCGCATTAACTCGTCGGTTCCCACTTATCGTTGGTCCACATAAAGAAGACATTTGTTATGCAACAACAAATCGTCAAGCTGCGGTTAAAGAAGTCGCCCCACATGTTGACGCAGTAATCGTCGTCGGATCGCCAAACTCTTCTAATTCTCAGAGGTTGCGTGAAGTGGCTGAGCGCGCCGGCGCCCCGGCTCAATTAGTTCAAGGACGCGGAGAAATTGACTGGTCAATCTTTGGCTCAATCGCTTCCCTTGGCATTACTGCCGGCGCCTCAGCGCCTGAAGTCCTTGTTGAGGAAATCATGGATGCGTTTGCTGAAAGATATGACATCACAGTAGAAATGATTTCCACTGCCGATGAAAGCGTATCCTTTCCACTTCCAAAAGAGCTGCGCGCGCTCGCCTAACCGCAGATCCGGACTTATCCATGGCGGTTTATACTGAAGTCGACGATTCCGATCTCATCGATTTTCTTGCCTCTTATAGCATCGGCAAACTACTTTCATGCAAAGGCATTGCTGAAGGGGTCGAGAACTCAAAATATTTTCTCCACACAGAAAGCGGCCACTTTATTCTCACACTCTATGAAAAGCGCGTAGAAGAGCGAGAACTTCCTTTTTTTCTCTCATTAATGGAACATCTTGCTGCGAGCGGCCTATCCTGCCCTCAACCAGTAAAAAATAAAGCTGGAGAAGCACTCGGACGTTTAGCCGCTCGTCCCGCCGCAATCGTCACATTCCTTGATGGCTATGCAATTCATCATCCAGAATCTAAGCATTGCGCCGGACTGGGAGAAGCACTCGCAAGACTGCATCTGGCAAGCGCGGACTTTAAGATGAAACGCAAAAATACGCTGTCAATTAATGCATGGCGTCCTTTGTTTTCGCCATACGCTGAGCGTGCTTCGGAAATTTCGGAAGAGCTGAGCGATTTTGTTGAAAAAGAACTTAATTTGCTAGAGCAAAATTGGCCCGATAATCTACCTACTGGGATTATTCATGCTGATCTCTTTCCTGATAATGTTTTTTTCATTGGCAATCGTATTTCAGGATTTATTGATTTTTACTTCGCATGTTTTGACGCTTTAGCCTATGATCTTGCCATTTGCGTGAATGCTTGGTGTTTCGATAGCAATCAGCGCTTTCAACCTGAAAGCTGTGCTGCGATGATTAGCGCCTACCAAAGCGTTCGAAAACTAACAGAAAATGAAATTCGGGCATTTCCTTGGCTCGTTCGGGGCGCTGCTATGCGCTTTCTTTTGACGCGATTTGTTGATTGGCTCAATGTGCCAAAAGGAGCCTTAGTGCGACCCAAGGATCCAAGAGAGTATCTTGCTAAGCTTCGCTTTCATCAAACAATGATCAGCTTTAAAGATTATGGTCTAAGTTCGTGACAGAGAAAGTTTCAATCTGGACAGATGGCGCTTGCTCAGGAAATCCCGGCCCAGGGGGCTGGGGAGCGATACTTCGTTTTAGAACACATGAGAAAGAACTCAGTGGCGGCGAAGCGCAAACAACCAACAATCGAATGGAGCTCACTGCCGCGATTATGGCGCTTGAGACGCTGACGCGTCCCTGCGAGATAGATCTTTATACCGACTCTCAATATGTTCGCGGAGGCATAACAAGCTGGATAACAAGTTGGAAGGCCCGGGGCTGGCGCACTGCAGATCGAAAGCCGGTTAAAAACATTGAGCTGTGGCAACGTCTTGACGCCGCTAAGACACTTCATCAAGTTGAATGGCATTGGGTTAAAGGACACTCAGGCGATGAAATGAATGAACGCGCAGACACTCTCGCCCGCAAAGGCCTATCGACTTTTTTATAGATTCTTTAAAAATTAGATTTTAATTACTCGCGCTCATCTCATTACATGTATATTTTGATGTAGAACCGAGACTTTTCACATCAATAAAATAACTTGTTCCATCCTAATCAAAACGATATTTCTATGTAGCTCACCAAGAGCTTGTGAGTTAACGCACCTCTCTCCGAGCACTTAACTTTGAAGCCGCAAAGTCTTCATTATTTTGAAAAGGCGCGCTAATGATTAAAAAGCTTCATATATATATATATTTTATCTTTTTCTTTCCCATGCTGCTTGGCATGATGGGGTCTCATGTCGCATGCGCACAAGATATGCTTAAAGGTGTAGATCTTGAACAACCTGCCTACTCACAAGCTGAGTTAACGCGGGCCGATATAGAAAAAGCAATAATCAATCATTCAAATGGAACATCGCTAGATTTTTCAAGAAAAAGTCTCAATGGCCTAGATCTCTCTGGTCTCAACCTTTCTGGATGTAATTTTTATGCAGCGCGGATGAATAAAACAGACCTCAGCAATGCCAACCTAGAGGGAGCTATCCTTGATCAAGCGTGGCTGATTGAAGCCAACCTAACCAACGCCTCACTTAAAGGCGCCCACGCATTCGCCGCTCAAATGCAGCGTATTAGAGCTGATAAAGCTAACTTTAGTAACATAAGATTAACAGCGGATTTAACTGGAGCAAGCCTCCGCGAGACTTTATTTTATGAAGCAGATCTGTCTGCTGATATGAAAAATCAATCTATGGGATTAATGCGCGCTATTTTACGCTCAGCACGGCTTGAAGGCAGCAGCTTTACAAAGGCTAATCTCATGAGCGTAGACTTAAGTTTTGCGCACGCAATGCATACAAATTTCATGGAAGCGAACCTGAGCGACGCCAACGCAGCAGGCGCAGATTTTTCAGGAGCCGTTTGGAAAGACGCAAAAGTTACCAATCTTGATCTTGACTCGGCAATGATTGACTCAGATAGCTTGAGTGCATTGCAAAATGCGCTTCATCTTGACCGGGTTCAGAAAAAATGAGCCAAGAATCAATTCGAATCGGCATAGATCTCGGCGGAACAAAGATTGAGGCCGCCGCGCTTGATGCAAGCGGCGCAATCTGCGCCAGAAGGCGTGTTGTAACGCCAAGAGATGATTATGCCGCGATTATAAGGTCAATGGGCGCTCTCGTGCATGATCTTGAGCTCGAATTAAATCAACGCGGCAGCGTGGGCTTGTGTGGCCCAGGATCTATATCAAAACTCACTGGACTAATTCGCGGATCCAACACCGAGGTTGTGAATGGAAAAGCCTTGCCAGAAGACTTATCAAAAATTCTCCAGCGTCCCATAAAATTCGAAAATGATGCAAATTGTTTTGCTCTTTCTGAGGCGATAGACGGCGCAGGCAAAGACGGTAACAGTATTTTCGGCGTCATCCTTGGCACTGGCGTAGGAGGCGGAATGGTTATAGGCGGAAAGATCGTTTCAGGTTGCAACCATATCGCTGGAGAATGGGGACACACGCCCTTGCCTTGGATGCGCGAAACAGAATATCCAGGGAAAAAATGTTTTTGCGGTCATCAAGGCTGTATTGAAACCTTTCTTTGTGGCGGAGCTCTCACAGATGAGTTTAAATCGCGCACAGGCCTAGAAAAAACTGGAAAAGAAATTGTAGCTTTGATCCAGCAAGGCGATAGCTCAGCTTTACAAACTCTAGTCACATATCAAGATCGCCTAGCGCGTGCGCTAGCTATGCTTATAAATATTTACGATCCTGACATTATTGTGCTGGGAGGCGGCCTATCGAATATCAATGAAATTTATTTTGGATTAAATGACAAAGTATCAGCACACGCGTTTACTACGGATCAACTAGAGACAAGAATTCTCCGAAATCAGCATGGTGATTCTAGCGGTGTCCGCGGCGCTGCTTGGTTGGGAGCCAGCCCAGAGCCCTAAGCAAAATAGATTCATGAAAGTTTATTACAGAGCAACCTTAAATAACGCTAGAATAGCGTATCCTAAAAGCCCTGCTCTTGGTATATTTACTAGTAGAGGACTCAGGAACCATGGCCGGCGCAGGTGATTTTTCTAACGCTGTTAAAAAACTTGCCTTCATATCTTCCGGTACGCCGGAAGCAGATCATGCACGCCAAAGACTAGCTGAAAAATACGGAGATACGCCACCCGAGGAAGCGGACTGCATCGTTGCCCTTGGTGGCGACGGGCTAATGCTCCGCACGCTGCATCGTTATATGGGAACCGGAAAACCTATTTATGGGATGAATAGAGGATCTATAGGTTTTCTAATGAACCAATACCGCGAAGCTAATCTTCGTAAACGGATTAGCGATGCTAAGGCTTCAATTATACATCCTCTATTAATAAAAGCCGTTAATGTACGTAATGATCAATTTTCTGCGCATGCAATTAATGAAGTATCGCTGTTGAGACAAACTTCTCAAATTGCTAAGCTGCGTATTCTCGTAAATAGTCAAGAACGCTTACCAGAACTGGTAACAGATGGTATACTCGTCGCCACACCAGCTGGATCTACCGCATATAATCTTTCCGCTAATGGCCCCATATTACCCCTTGATGCTCCGCTCCTAGCATTAACCCCTATCTCAGCCTTCCGGCCAAGGCGTTGGCGTGGCGCGCTTCTTCCTGACGCAGCAAAAGTAAGAATTGAAGTGTTAGAGGCTGCAAAACGACCAGTTTCAGTAGTAGCTGACCATGATGAATTTCGTGATCTTTCATACGTCGACATCGAGATGGATCACAAAGCAAATCTTATTCTACTTCATGACTCAGGCCACTCTCTTGAAGAGCGGATTTTACGAGAACAATTCTTATATTAGTTTTATTTAAGCCTAAAATACTGCATTGGATAACCCTCAAGAGCGTATACACAGCCCTCAAATAAAAATAACTCTTCCTCAAATCGTCATAAATAAATACGCCTCCCTAGTTGAGGAAATTGCAAGGAGACATGTATAAAACATAAAATTTCAAAGCATTAATATAGTAGGATATTATGATTATTTAGCGCACTATGATGCCAATCTTAACTTGCTAACCCTATGCGACCATATTCCTCTCATTCTCACGCACCAAAAAATGCTAATCTGCCAAAAGAAAAGCGCCTCGTACATTTTTTAAAACCAGATACTACTGATTTTTTTGGAAATGACGTCGACTGCAGAACGTTTCAACACCTTTACGCTCTACTTGCTGCTGCTATCAAGCAATGTGGCTTATATAAGAAAAATGCCTCGATCACTGCTCAAACATTAGAGATTACTGCGATAATTTTACCGGACCTAGCTATAATTCACCGCTAGACCAGCTTGTTAGCATCGCGCTCGACGAGGAACGCCTATCAGCAACTTATTCAATCAAGGACTAGGCCTATCTGCTCCACGCCTATGAATGATTTTTACAGTTGCATAACCAATCTGCCCACTGATGTTACATTTCGATAGGAAGAAAAATTACCCCAGCTCACTATCTACAGGCGCGACAAGAGGAATATAAAGAGATAATAACAACCAAAATAAAGTATATTGACGCCATTAATGCAATTAATGACACCAATTGATCGACAAAACGCCATGATCGGCAGGGTAGAGTGGATGTTATGAGCATGCTGAAATTCAGTAAATCGTATACTTACTTTGCCCTTCTCTTGATCTCCCTTGTGTCTGATGCGCTGGCGGCGCCAGCAACGTCAACACGTCACGGATCAGGAGCGCCCACTCAGTCCAGCGAAGAACAAACATGGGCCGTGAGACTGGTCGCCATGCTTGGCCCTAATGATACCCAACATATTCGAACCGGCGTCATATGGCGTGTTTTTGAAGAAATTACTCAGCCAGACGGATCCCATAAACTCATTGCACAATCTGATGAAGGAGCTCCAACCATACATTTACCAGACGGCGCCTATGTCGTACATGTCGCATACGGTCTAGCTGGGGCTACGCGCCGACTTGTGGTTGAGGGCCATCATCACTCAGAGAGATTGACTCTCAATGCAGGGGGACTCAAACTCGTCGATATGCTGGGCGAAACTACAATTCCGCCTCAAAGATTATCCATTTCAATCTATGTGCCTGATAGAGGTAATTCCGAAGCAAAATTGATCCTCGCCAATGCAAAAGCCGGTGAAGTCATCTGCTTGCCCGAAGGCTCTTATCATATTGTATCCACCCTACTAGACACATCTCAAGGCGCTCAGGGTGGAAATAACGCCACAAACTCTGTTGTTACGGCAGATTTGAAAGTGCCCTTGGGCAAAATCATTGAAGCAACTTTGAGACATCGCGCTGCAACCATCACGCTCAAACTCGTAAAAACTCCCGGTGGCGAGGCGCTAGCTAATACGAGCTTTTCAATTTTAACGCCTGGCGGCGATGTTATTAGAGAGCTTATCGGCGCGTTTCCCTCCTTAGTTCTAGCAGAGGGAGATTATGTCGCCATCGCCCGACATGAAGGCAAGACCTATCAAAATACGTTTAAAGTACGATCTACAAAGGATTCAGATGTGGAAATAGAAGCCAAAGAGCAAGAAAACGCTCAGGAACAAACTCAATAAGCCTATTTATCCGGTTCACGCCGCGGCCATCAATCAAATTCCGCCCAATTATTTAAGAGTGGACCAACTTACTCCTATATCCTCAACCCAAGAATAAGCGCGCAATTACTAATCAAACCGCCCAGCCGCATGCCCAAGCATCGTATAAACTTTGCCTGCATCCGCTGTCAGAAGCGCCAATGTTCGACTGCCATCACGATCATTACGGGTCGTTTCAACAACTTTTTCTTCAAAATTGCGGATATATTGATCCATTGCCGTTCTAAAATTTGGATCAACGCGATAACGGCGCGATATTTCCTCGAAAGTTTGACGACCCTGCTGCGTGTAGAGACGGCGACTAAAAAGACCTCCCTTTTCTCCTCGTTGATATCTTCTCCAAACTTCAGAAACGGCTACATCGTCAACAAGCCGCGCAATGTCGACTGTGAGCCGCTCAAGCGCTGTGCCGTTGTGGATCGGCGCACGCGCTACACTATCGTCACGAGAGGCGCGCTCCAGCAAATCGCTCAGCCAGCCACCCTGTGGCTCAGACTTGGCTCGCTGGGGTATGGGAGGCGGAGACATACGCGACTTAGTTTGATCAACGCGCGCAGGTTCTGGCGAGCGACGCGCTGGCGTATCAGCAGCCTCAAGACTCCGTCCAGTTCGAGACATCATATCTGTTATATCAGCGAGAGATTTAACCTGATCAGCAACAACGCGGCGGAAGACTGCAGACTGTTCGGCAGCCTCTCGCGGTAGTTCAGTAGCGCCTTTCCGAAGTTCTTCCCGCGTAGCCTCAATCTCTTCATGGATTTCTTTAGCTAACCCACGAATTTCGCCAGTCGCTCCCTGGAATTTTTTCTGTGTTTCAGAAAACAGTCGATTAATCTCATCAGTTGCCTCAGAGAAAGCCATACGTAGAGACTGAGCTGTCTGCGCCCGTTCATTTTCGGCGGCCGCTCTAACATGCGCAAAACGCTCTTCAATCAACTGTGCAGCGTGATCAGTTGTTGCAGAGATTACTCCGCCAACATCCTGAGCCCGTGACTCAACGACATCTATTGAGTGAGCCATTGAGTGAACAAATCCCTCCATTGCACGTTCGAACTCATAGCGCTTTGTATCAAGCACGGCGACAAATTGAGCTAGAGACTCTTTCCTTTGATCAAAGGCCACATCAAGCGCACGTTGACTTTCAGCTAATTTTTGAGCACTTTGATTTAATCCAAGCTGACGCGCTTCTAAAGCGCCTACGATCTGATGCGCATCCCGCATCGTATCACTCGAAATGGAACTCAATTCTTGGACCTTACCTGATACGTCAGTTAAGGCTGCGTGGAACTCACGAACCCGCTCGCCTAGCTCGCGCTCAAGATGTATGAGACCACCCCCTGTTTGATCAATTATGTCATGAAGCGAGGCGTTGGTTGCACCGAGTTTCTCTAGAACTCCAGGCATCTCATGGCGAATTTTTTCATTCATTCCAATTAGAGACCTTATCGAGTCGTGCGCCCCTTCATCTAGAGCTCGATTCAGCGAGGCATGCGAGTCTTGTAAGGCCTGTGTAAGCTCATCACGCTTTTGCGCAAGCTCGCGGACAATTAATGCGCCGCGGCTCTCAATGGTTTCTGCAGCGAGCTCGCCAGCAGCCGCCAGCTCCCTTGTCACGTTACCGCCACCCTCGCGGATAATATGTTCCATCTGGTTGAGACGACTATCCAATTCTTCGCTTATTTGAGAAATGCGACTAACTAAATTTTGCCCAAGCTCTCCGGCATGCCCATGTAATGTTGCATCCAGATCGCGACGCGCATCAGTAAGAATATTGTTAATATCCTGAAGTCGAGAGTCTATAACCTCGACAATTCTTCCGCCCTTCTCATCAATTTCAAGAGAGACTACGCCTAGACGATCGACGACGTTCTTTTCTAACCTTTCAATACTATTTTCAAATGCCGTAGTATGACCATCAAGAGCTGCATCAATTCTGAATGCCCTAGCGTCAAGATGTTCTGCAAATGTATCGGCTCGTGTGGTAAGCGCCTCTTCTAGCTCCTTGAGCTTCTCATTCAGCGAGGCGACAACATCCCGCCCGCCAGTTCCCATGATCCGAGCTATTTCAATAGCATGCTTTACGAGACTCTCTTCAAGACGACGACCGCCAGATCCAAGCCCCTCATTGAGCTGACTCGCCAATTGCTCAAGCCGCACAACCGTCTCGTTAACACGATCAACACCAGAAATTTCAAAACTATCAATTTTTTGAGATAGAGTAACAGCAAGATCTTTTGTTCGATTGTCTAAACTTTCGACGAGCGCCCCACCTTTTTCATTCAATATAGCCTCTATTTGATCTAAGCGCGCCTCGACCGCCTGCATGAGATCGCTGCCACGCAGACTTACCGCCTCATCAAGTGTTTCCAGTCGCGCACCGATCTCTTGTGAAAAATGTCTAGAGTTATCGCCAATACGATTAGTAAAATTATCTGCTTGAACAGCCAATTGATTTGCAAGATCATCACTACCCTGCGCAACCGCATGCTTGATATCTGATAAGCTTGCATCGATCTTATCAATAAATTTTTGTGACTGCTCATTCAATCGGTCATCAGCTTCTTGCACGCGTTCTGATAGCCGCTCTATCAGAGCGTTCCCGTCACCGCTAATGACAGACTCAAGTTTGTTCAGCCTGTCATAAACATTATCTGCGAGATAGGTTGCTTGCTGAGCGACACGCTCCACAAGCGTTCCACCATCCTGCGCAATCGTCTGTTCAATTTGATGAAACTGACCACTCAATTGAGCTGTAACTTTTTCACCTTGGTCAACTAGCGCGTCAACAACTTCTCTTCCTTGAGAAATTACGGATGCTTCTAAATTGTTAAGCCTATCTCCTAAGGCTTCGTTTATTCGCTCACCTTGTGTAGCAAGCGCTAAAACAGCGTCGCTTGCTGTTGCGATAAGCTGTTCTTGAACTGTAACTGAATTCTCCGACAATGCTTGACTAGCTGAAATAACTGTTTGGCGAAGATTCTCCCGCAAAACAGCGCCCTGGGCTTCAAATTCGTTAAGCGCCTGATCTCGCGTCTCTTGCAAAGCCCGAGCAACTATTGATCCTGCATTTTCTAACATTTGCATACGTTCAGCGAGAAGATCTTCCACACGCCTAACATGCTCTGTTACGACAGAGTTGACCTCTTCACTTTGGCGCTTCACCGCACCTTCAAAATTATCTAGATGCGCGACCAATTCCTCATGAGATTGCGTAGAATGATTTACCAAATGCAGCCCAACCTGCTGCGTTTTTTCAATTATTTTCTCTTCAAAAGCAACTAAACCTGAATCTAGCGCTTCCTGAACATCGCGACCATGGCCAACTAATTTCTCTGTTGCTAACTGAGTATGATGATTAATAACTTCAGCGTAGCTTTTTAGTTCTTCATTAAGATTTTTCGTTGTCCTATCGGTATAGGAAAGCGACTCCTCATGATATCGGCGAACAGCGTCTTCAAAAGCTGTTAGACGCTCTGAAAGAGAGGCGTAGGCTTGTTCGCTATATGCTTGAACACGATTAGTGGTTTCTTCGCTTTGATTTGAAACAGTATTTTCAAATGCAACGATGCCTTCAGATAAGATCGCCGATGCCCGCTCCACCTGCTGGGTTAGCTGAACCGATACATCATTGCCGTGACGCACAACAGTTTCTTCAAAAGCGCTAAGACCTTGACTCATAGCAACGCTAACACGATCGCTTTGCTCAGCTAAACGCGTAACTGTCTCATAGCTATTACTTGCAACAGCCTCTTCAAACGCATCTATCTTCTCTGCTAGACTTTGCTCCAAATGATCACTTCGCTCGACAATACGACCAGCAATTTCATTTCCACGTCTTAATGCCACGTCCTCAAACTGCTGAAGGCTATCAACGATTGCCTCACCCATACGATCACCGTGAACGCCTATTGCTGAAACCGCTTCGCTCGCAACAGAAAAAAATCTTTCTTTTATAGAATCAACCTGCTCAACAAGCGCGGTGGCGCTCAAACTAAGGCTCTCAGTTAACGTCTGCCCTAATAAATGGCTCCGCTCTTCAAAGCCAATTTTTGCCTGTTCTTGCGAATGCTCCACCAAATTAAGTAAACGAGACTCAGATTTTTCAAATAATTCCTTTGCTTCAATTACATGCGCGCCGACGCCGGTCAGCACGCGATTGGCTGTTTCAGCAAGAGATTGTCCAAGTTCTCCACCCTGAATCGAGATCGTCTCATGGAGCGCATGATGCGATTGTGTCAGCTGTGAGACCAGGCTCTCCCCTTGTTCAGTTAATGCACTTGTTAGACTAGAACCAAGTCCCTCAAAACGTTGAGCGATTGACTCTGCTTGCACAGCAAATGCTCCGGTCAACCCCTCACCACTTTCATAAAACTTACGCGCCGCTTCTTCTGCACCCTCAGAGAGACGCTGACTAAGAACGTCAGTAGAGGCGTTCATACGCGCAACGACATCGCTCCCTGCTTCGGATAATACATGGGATACGACGCGGCCGTGGGTTTCTAGGGATGCTTCAAACTCCTTACTCGTCTTTTCTAGGGCCAGTTGTATCTCTTCGCTTTTAGTGTTCAGTGAAGAGGCCACACGCTCCCCTGCTAGACCAACCGCTTCTGCAAGGTGGATAGAGCTTGCCGCCAATTCCTGGGAAAGCGCCTCGCGTGCACCAAAAAGCGCTGTTCGTGCATTATCCGCATTTACAACAATCGCTTCACGTTCACGCGTCAGTTCATCAATGAGAAGTCGAATGCGTCTTTCATTCTCAGTATATGACCGTTCAAGATTCGTGACTTCTGTGCGGACGATCACTTCAAGTTCACCCGCTCGCGTCAAAGCGCGCTCTATGCCATCTCCCATCGATGCTGCCTCGCGGCGGATCGCCTGCGAGAGAGCGACAACCTGCTCAGTCGCAATTGTTTCAGGCTCAATTAATCTGATCGCAACCTCTGTCATCGAATTTGCAATGAGCCGCATTTCATGCGCCCGCCGCGCCATTAATCCTGTAATGAATAAAAATGCGATAGGGCCAATTAACGCTCCAAGCGCGAGTATGGGCTTTGGAGACAGAAGCGGGGCGCCAGGCTCAATAATTTCTGCCTTGTTAAAATAGATATAAAAAGTCCAACAAATAGCCCAAAACGCCATGGAAGCTACAGTCAAAGCCATGATGGAGTGATTGGGCGCAATGTTGAGCGCCTGACGTAAAGCGCCAACGCTACGACGATCATCATTAGCCGGAGTGAGCTCTGGCGGATTTAGTGGCGGCAAAGGTGAACGGCCGTTTGTCGTGTAGGTTGCAGAGTTTTCGTCCAGACTATTGTCTGACTGTAGCGCTTGAGCGTTTAAGTCATGCTCAACCAAGCCCTCTGTCTTTACCTCCAACGCCTCTTCAACAGCCGTAAGGGCCGCGGATGCAGCGTCCTGAATTTTACCCGAATTCGACATCACTCATACTCCGGGCGGATATACGCGCCGCTCCGCTCAAGGACGAAACAAAAAGATGAAGCTTTCTGTTCGTCCTACGCTCACTCTTCGCAGCCAATTAAAAAACTGGCTGCAAACACCATTAACCAAAGATTACCTCTAGCGGCATGTAATTGAAATATGCGGCTCTAGCGTATTCGGAAACTTCGTTAACGCGCCTAATTGTAAAGCCGAAGCGCCATCAGATAAGAGGCGCAACAATCAATTGTATCCCAAAGGCTCAAAGTAGAATAATTATATATTTCAATATATTACGATAATTACACTTGCTCCGTAGCCTCTGCTGCTGGCTGACGACGGATTGACTGGTTGGCTGCCACGAGAGGGCCGATAAACAGATGTCTAAAAAGGTCCAATAGGGAAATATTTGAAATAAAGCTCAGAAAACATTCCGCGTTTCGCGATCCGAGCAAGCGCATAATCAAGCGCGCGTCTGAGAACATTATTCCCCTTTTTAACGGCGATGCCAACGCCATCCCCGAAGAAACGAGGATCAGTGAAGGGATCTCCTCTAAATTCGCAACAATTCGCCGCTTCCTGGCCGTTTAGCCAATAGGACAATGTCACCGCATCTCCAAACACCGCCTGAACCCGTCCCGTCTGCAAGGCGTTACGCGCGAGGGCTGGCGTTTCAAAATTCATCCGCACAAGCTTTGGATAAAAGGCGCTGAGAAAAGCCTCATAACGAGATCCCCCAACGACAGCTACAGGACGGTCTCCCAAGGCTTTTGGAGTGATATCCTTCAAAATAGAGTCCCGACGAAAAACAAAACGGCCGGGCGTCAGAAAATAGGGCGATGTAAAATCCATTAACAGACGCGTCTCGGCATTAATTGCAATCGATGCAATGATGGCATCTCCACTATTATCATTTAGCGAGGAGGTTAATAAGTCCCAGTTTCGCCGTTGAATTGTACATGGCACATCTAATTCCGCGCAGATCGCGCGCGCGAGTTCAATGTTGAAGCCTGCGAGCTGTCCATCAGGGAGCTGGAAATTAAATGGCGGAAAATCATCTTCGGTAAGAAATCTAATTTGACGAACAGCAGAAAGATCCGGCCTTTCTATAGTGCGATTTGGATCCCAAAAGGAAGGCGCCTGCGATCCTATCGCCTTATGCATCTGAGGCGCAGCTAAAGAAAAACTCCCCACAAATAATATGGCTAGAAAGACGCGGTTTGAAAAAAGACGCGTCCATATATGAAAGGATCCGACCTCATAAATTTTACGCAGCGACTTTTGACTCACTAGCAATATACTATCCTCTTATTCTTGATCGAAAGCCTTGAAAATTCATAAATCAAAGCCTGATGGCCGCTATACTTTAGACTAGAGGCCCAACATCGCAAGTGGCGCTATATACCACGCATTTCTAGAATTCCGATCGATGATCCAAGACTAGGAATAAATAAGGGATTCAAGCAAAAATCCATTGTTTGATTAAAAATCCGGCGCTCAGCGCTTTATTATAATAGTCATAAAGACCTGCTGGTCCAAGGCCTGCGCGCGGTAGGTCAGATTTCTTAAGCCGCCGGAAGAAAGGGATCAATACCTCTTCAAAATTCGCGACGGTATATTGCGCGTCATGACGGTCCGCAACACGCTCCGCAACATTAATAAAAAGCAAAGCTAACGCCTTAAACATCGCTGGATTTGCAATATTTGCATCTAATCCATGAAGTCCTAAGCCATGGCGACAGCCTATCAAATATGCGTTGAAGACCTGATAGACATCTTCTGCTGCAGCTCCATCAAATGCTTTCTTAATAGAGCGCATTGCCGCATTAAAGGTGACGCGAGACAAAAGCCCCTTACGTTTCTCTGCTGGGCTAAGCATACCAGCTAGAGCACTGTCATTTCGAGTGTTAAAGAGATCAAA
>OMIO01000182.1 GCA_900299115.1 Methylocystaceae bacterium
ATCATAAGAAATCTAACCCGTATCCGTTTGGCTGGAAATCCCAGCGATCAGGAAGTTAAAAATTTTCATTTTGAAATAAACAGCGCCTTTCCAAATGCTGGCTGGGAAATCCGCACGCGGGACGCCGTCTCGCCGCAGTTTTTTCGAAATCTTGATCGATTTGCTCAGCTTTTATCGCTCATCGCTCTCACGGCGCTCATTGCAGGCGGCGCAGGGGTAGCACATTCAGTCAGGGAATTTACTGAGCGTAAACGCTTGCATTTTGCTATTTTAAAAGCGCTCGGCGCGTCAGGGTCTCAAGTTTTTGCGATCGCCTTAATACAAATTATTATTGCTGGACTGATCGCGACGCTGCTTGGCTTAATTGTTGGATCCTCAATTCCTATTTTTGCAGCCAATTGGTTGCATCAAATCTCTGACCTACCCTTTACGCCCTCTGTTAACGTTGAGGGCATTCTGATTGGCGGATGTTACGGCTTGCTCGTAACATTCATCTTTGCTGTCATTCCATTGGGCCGCATCCATGAAATGCCGGTAAGTCGTCTTTTGCGCGATGATGATCAGCCTCTGCGATTATGGCGTTATTTTATCTTAAGCGGCGTTGCAGCTTTTCTTTTAATCACGCTCACCCTTTTCTCCGCCTCTGATCTTAAACTTGGGGTGATTTATAGTGTTGGCGTCGCCCTTGTTTTTGCCTCTCTGCGCGCAGCGAGCTGGGCTATCGTTTTAGTAATAAAAAAATTTAAGCGACCCTATAATTCCCGCCTGCGTTTAGCTCTGGCGAATATTGGGCGTCCCAAAAGCATTGCCCCTGCTTTAATTATTTCTGCTGGGCTAACTCAAACCTTGTTAATCGCCCTGGCGCTTGTTGAAGGGGCGGTACACCATGAACTTATTCGCGCAGATACAAGCGAAATCCCTAATTTCTATTTTCTGGATATTCCAAAAACCCAGACTGAGCCTTTCAATGAGTTTTTAAAAAAAACCATGCCTGAGGCGCATATTGAACATGTACCGATGATGCGAGGGCGTATTATTGAATTAAAAGGCAAGCCGCTTAATCGATCCACAATCGCCGAAGAGGCTAAGTGGGTTCTTGAGGGGGATCGCGGCATCACCTTTTCTGAAACGCTTCCAGTTAACTCGACATTAACTGACGGCGTCTGGTGGGGAAAAGATTATGCTGGCGCGCCGCTCGTCTCACTTGAGCAAAAAGTTGCTGAAGGCTTTGGTTTAAAAATTGGCGATCAAATCAGGGTAAATATCTTAGGCCGCGATCTTACTGCAACAGTTGCAAATTTTAGAAAAGTTGACTGGAGAAGTTACGCCATAAATTTTGTTATGGTCTTTTCACCCAACGCTTTTAAATCCGCGCCCTATACAGAGCTTTTCACCATCTCTTATACCGCTCCCTCCCTCGAGGCGCGTGACAAAAAGGACGCCATCCTCACGCGCCAAACAGCAAAAGAATTTCCCAATATTGTCTCAATCCGAGTCAAGGACGTTTTAATGGCGGTAGATAAGATTGCCACGCAACTTGCTTTCGCAGCGCGCGCGGCGACGATCATCGCTTTAGCTACAGCCGGGCTTGCGCTTACAAGCGCAATTATGAGCAGCCAGAGGACCCGTCTCTATGACACAGTAATTTACAAAATACTTGGCGCGCCGCGTCGTTGGCTTATGAGCGTCTACGCTTTAGAATTTGGTCTATTGGGTTTAGCTGCTTCTATAATTTCACTTTTTGCCGGCATTTGCTTTGCTTATGGCTTGATTAAATTCATTATGAAAATTGATTTCATTATTCCCGGAGCAACACTGATATTGATCCTTCTGGGCGCACTTATGTTAATTATTGCTTTAGGCTTGACGCTAAGTTGGCGGATATTGTCTTATCCGGCCGCCGCCGCCCTAAGGCGTCTTTAAATCACGTAAGACGCAAGGATGATGTTCTATATAAAAGAAGCTCTTTACTTCAGTTCAGACAAGCGCTCATCACAATGTTTTATTTCAGCTGCTGAGGCTGAAAAATAGGAGAGTTCGCAAAGCGCTTGATAGCGACTAGCGACAAAGAAAGACCAGACGCCAAAACCCAGCAGCGCGATTAATAATGATAATAATATGACTTGTTTCATAAATGCTCCACAAACCCAATGCGCCTTGATTTCACTTGCAATAAAGACTTGCGATCCTGAAGTGAGATATAGGTCCCCGCCTCAAATCAACAAGCATCATATTTACAAATTAAGCCCAGTTGCCCTAAAACGCCGTAAGTCTTATGCTGTCAACGGGTACGGTCAAAGTTTTTAAAGACTTAGAATTCTCCCTTAAATCCGATTCGAGGAAAACGCTGGTGTCAAACCCTTCCGACAAAAGCGACACGACATCTCAAGATGAAAGCCACAGCAGCTGGATCGACTCCCTGGAAGAGGGCTTTGACGAAATCAAGTCACAGCCGCCCGGCGTTCTTTTCGTCGACGTATTAAAGATTGATCTTCCCTATATCGCCATGCTGTCGATGGCGGTGCTGGGCATTGGTCTTGTTACCTTCACTGGCGATCCGCATGGATTTTATTGGGCGCTATTAACACCGGTCTATTGCGGCATTTGCATTTATATTGGATGGCCGCATGCCCCAACAAAAAGTGAGCGGATCAAATTAATCTGGACGCAGATCCTTCATTGGGCGGCCTTTTTAGCTGCAATGTGGCTTATTTATTCCCCTACCATGCGCAGTCTTGTAGATGTTAACGCAACAGGTCTTAATTTGATGACCTTGCTGGCCTTAGCAACATTTGTCGCGGGCGTTCACGCATCAGCCTGGCAAAT
>OMIO01000183.1 GCA_900299115.1 Methylocystaceae bacterium
CTACGGCAATTTCATTACCATTTCCATTAACTTCATTCTCTTGGCTTTTGTCATCTTCCAAATGGTGAAGGTGGTCAATAAAATTCGCCTTGTCGATGCGCCACCAGCCCCTCCAACTTCAGAGGATATTATTTTGTTACGTGATGTGTGGTCCAACGAGCGAATACAACTGGTAAACCAACCAATAACACTCCAAAACTTGCAAATACGATTAAATCATTCATGTCGAGCTCCTATTATTACGCAGCAGCTACACCTACTTAATAAACATTTTGATATGATGCCTCAGTCAGATGAAACTTGCCATTTCACGACTATTCTTCGCCAATTTTGCCCGGCTAAAGAAAGGCCGCATACGGAAGCTCGGGCGGCCAAAATGACAAATACGTTGCTAAGCTTCGCAATCGCAAAATTGAGCATCTCATTAGCTCATGGCGATGGCGCGTATGGTGAGACCGCAAAACGTATAAGGTTAGCGTCCTCACTGGAGCAGAGTGGCGTGAGATTTTAAAAAATACGATGAAATTCATTACGCGCAAATGGCGCAGCAATGGTAAGAGCGCTGCGTTTTAAAGCTGCTAAATCCAAATTTTCATGAAAATTAAATTCGCTATTTACCGAAATCCGCCATCGCTGGTCTAGCGGCGCGCTGCATGTCGCCTAGTTCAGTCCACGTTGTGGCGCCAGCTTTACGCCCCTCAAACGAACGTCCGTGATTAGGCTCTGACATAGCGCCAGTAATACCTAAGAGAGCTGTGCCATTGACGACAGTTTCTGCGCCCGTTCTAATGCCTTCTTTGCTGGAAGTTTCTTCAGCAAAAACAGGGGAGTAAGTGGCTAAAAATATAGCGCAGATAAGCAAGGCGAATGATTTCATGAAGACGATATAACACAATAAATCTGAAGGTTTTTAAAAAAATTCATTAGGTTTAACGACTAAAGAAAAACCTCCTGTGGGAGGACAGGAGGTTTTTGAGGTGCACAAGGAGTTTGGACGATTTAGAAGATAGGCCTGTTTGCTCAGACTTTATGTGTGGCAGCGCACGTTGCAGAAAATCAAAATCTTAAATTCCAGCCTATTCCTTACCCTGGCCATAAATGACAACGTACTGTCGGAGGCTGTTAAAATGGCGCGTTTGTTCCGTTTACTGGGAATTATTTGATGATTATTTTTCTAAAGGGCGTGCTGACGACTTTCATCAGTTTGAGCTATCTAGCAGCTAAGAGTAGATAAAATCAGCAAGTGTTATTGTTGGACGTAATCTTCTTTAATCTTCAGTATCCGAGCAGCATTATCCCAACAGACTTTTTTTCTGACCTCGCCAGAAATTGGAGCTGAGTTAATCCAGTTCCCGGCTTGTAGGGCGTCTTCATAGGGATAATCCGTAGAAAACATCACAGAATTACTGCCCATTTCAGCCAAGCTACACTGAAGCGCGGAATTTGAACAAACTCCTGATGTCGTAATCAATATATTCTGTTTTATGATTTCTGAGGGCTTCCTTGATAATTGCTGATTTTTTGGACGAAGGGCTATGCGACTATCAAAGCGCCATAGTTCAAAAGGTAAGGTCTCCCCCATATGTCCCAGGATTACGCGAGCGGCGGGATGTCTATCGAAAACCCCATTAAGAACTAAGCGCAGTGCATGACTTGCTGTTTCACAGGTCCAACTCCAGAAAGCGCCATTAATATTTGGGCATCCTTGGAACATATGCGGTTGATCATATGAGCCAGTAGGGTGAAGGTATAATGGGACGTCAAGTTTGACTAAGGTTTTCCAGAATTCATCGTAGAATGATTCATCTAGATATCGACCAAGCGTATGTCCGTTTATTAATACGCCAACAAACCCCAGTTCGTTAACACAGCGTTCTAGTTCAGCTACAGCACTCTTTGGATCTTGCAATGCAATGCACGCAAAACCACGATATCTTTTAGGATGACGTTTAATATTAGAAGCTAGGAAATCATTAGTCTGCTTGGCTGCAATGGTGGCTTTTTCAGTATTTACCTCTTGCTGTATCCCGGGGGATGTCTGGGAAAGAACGGCAATCCTAATTCCAGATGCATCCATTTTAGCAAGACGTTTTTCATCAAATTCAACAAGCTCTTCTGAAATTTTAGCTAATATCTCAGGATCAAATAAATCATCGACGCTTTTTAAATAAGGGGCGCAGCTTGGAGAATTAAAATGTTCTTCAAGGGCTATTTTTGGAATATTTCTTTTATTCAATCTTGAACGGGCTTCTGACAGAGGCGGCTCAAATACCCCGCCTAATAACGCCGAGGCGCCCAAAAATGTGGATCTGCGCATGAATGAGCGACGATTCCCATTTGTTATTAACTCAGAACTTTGAATGTCTTTAATTGGCGTTAGTTTTGGATCAATGGCTTCATCTTTTTCTGACATTTGACGTTCCGTTTTATGTGAGTAGAGGTCAGTAAAATGCTAGATGCTACGCTGTTTAAATTTTCAATTAATTAAGATCAGAATGGCTACAAAAAAGTTTAGA
>OMIO01000184.1 GCA_900299115.1 Methylocystaceae bacterium
AAATTTTTTTAAAAAATACTGAGCTTTGAGGTTTGATCATTTCTTCGCAACTTTTTTATTGGACAAACATTTGTAGGTTAAAATTTAAAACAAAGACTAATGTAATACGGATGGCGACAAAATTTTAAAGCTTATTAAATGAAAAAAGGCGGCTCGTATGCCGCCTTTTGTTTTGTTGATGCGAAAGGCTAATTTTATTGGGATTAGCGCTTCGAGAACTGGAAGCTACGACGCGCTTTTTTCTTGCCGTATTTTTTACGTTCAACCACACGCGAGTCGCGGGTAAGAAAGCCTTCTTTCTTTAACGGCGCGCGCAGTTCTGGTTCGTAATTTGTGAGCGCTTTGGCTAAACCGTGGCGCACCGCACCTGCTTGGCCAGATAAGCCGCCGCCGGCGACAGAAACAACAAGGTCATATTGGCCATGACGCTTAACAACGACCAAGGGCTGCTGAAGAATCATGCGTAATACAGGGCGCGCAAAATAGACAGCGATGTCGCGTCCATTGACTGTAACCTTACCTGAGCCGGGCTTAATCCAGACGCGGGCTACGGCGTTTTTACGCTTTCCAGTCGCATAAGCGCGACCGTATTTATCCAGTTTTTGAACATAGCGCGGAGCGTCGGACACTCCTGCAGCTTGATTGAGGTCGGACAGTGAGGAAAGGGTCTCGGCCATGATCAAGCGCTCCGGACGTTCTTGGTGTTAAGGGCGGCAACGTTCAGCGTTGCAGGGTTTTGAGCGGCATGGGGATGCTCTGAGCCCTTATAGACGCGAAGATTACTGAGCTGTTGACGGCCGAGTGGGCCGCGGGGAAGCATGCGCTGAACTGCCTTTTCGAGAATGCGTTCAGGGAAACGGCCCTCGAGAATAAACTTTGCTGAGCGTTCTTTGATCCCGCCTGGATAGCCAGTGTGATGGTAGTAGACTTTTTGATCGCGTTTGCGGCCAGTCAAGACGACCTTATCAGCATTGATGACAATGATGTTATCGCCATCGTCCATGTGCGGCGTGAAGCTCGCTTTGTGTTTGCCGCGGAGTCGTAACGCGATGATTGAGGCTAAGCGCCCTACAACGAGGCCGGATGCATCAATGAGCACCCATTTCTTTTCGATGTCGGCGGGTTTCGCCGAATAAGTCTTGCCATACATAGGATAAAATTTCCGTCTGAACGAGGTGTCCGGATAGGGCGTCAATAGAGGAAGGCCACGCAGAGGTCAAGTAGTATTATAGTTATCTTTTATTCATAACTTACTGAATTATAAAGATAATACAATATCTGGTAACAGAATACCTCACAATAATGCCCCTCTCAACCTTCAGAGAGCTGATTTTTTAAAAAACAAGACCTATTGATGTAAGGACTCTCCATGCAAGGCAATATCGAGACCCTCGCGCTCATCATCGCTATTCACGCGAAGCGAGGTAAATAAGGAAACTATTTTCAATGAAACCCATGTGCCAATTACGCACCAAACGATGGTGACGATGACGCCGATGGCTTGAACCTTTAATTGGTGCGCATCGCCTTCGATTAACCCCGCAACTCCAGGATCGCTGTCTGACGCGGTCACCAGGCGGGTTGCAAAGACGCCTGCAAGCAAGGTTCCTAAAATTCCGCCAACGCCATGCACGCCGAAGACATCCAAGGTGTCGTCATAACGATAGAGATGTTTTGCAACAGTGCAGAACCAATAACAAACACAACCGGCAATTAGGCCGATCACTATTCCATGCCAGGGTAAGATATAACCCGAGGCAGGAGTAATGGTGCCAAGACCTGCGACTGCTCCAGAGATGACGCCCAGCACTGAAGGTTTGCCACGCTGAATCCACTCCAGCGCACTCCAGATTAGCGCTCCGGAACAGGCGGCAAGATGCGTCGCGACGATAGCAAAGACAGCTCGTGAATTTGCCCCGAGCGCTGAGCCGCCATTAAAACCAAACCAGCCGACCCAGAGTAATCCGGTGCCAACAACAGCCAATGAGAGATCAAAGGGAGCTAAATTTTCTCTGCCGAAGCCTACTCTGTTTCCCAACATTAAAGCCGCGACAAGGCCAGCAACGCCTGCGTTTATATGGACGACGGTACCGCCGGCAAAATCAAGTAAGCCTAATTTTTGCAAGAAGCCGCCGCCCCACACCCAATGAGCAGAGGGTACATAAACAAGGAAGAGCCAGACAACGCAAAAAAGTATGAAAGCTGAAAACTTCATGCGCTCTGCAACAGATCCACCCACCAATGCGCAAGTGATGACCGCAAAAGTCATCTGATAGGCCATGAAGAGAATTTCTGGAATTGTTTTGGCGAAAGGACTAACGCTGTCGAGTTGCAAATCGCGAAGCAACAAGCGCGACGTATCGCCGATCAATGCGCCTTCACCGCAAAAGGTAAGACTGTAAGCGGCCGCGATCCATAAAAGTGAGACGATCGCCGTAGCGATGAGACTTTGCGCCATAGTGGCCAAAATATTTTTTTTACGCACCATGCCGCTGTAAAACAAAGCTAACCCTGGCAGCGTCATCATGAGAACTAGCGCTGTGGATGCGAGCATGAAAGCTGTATCGCCGCCATTAAAAGCAGGCTGATCTTGTGCTAAAGCCGGGTTGATCAAAAAACAAAGAATAAAAAAAGGTATGATCAGCTTATGCATTGAATGACTCTCATGTGAGTTTTGATCAGCCAAATCAAATTACGATTTAAAGAGGCCCCTGCATGCCGGAATGCGAGGGCTCTCTGCCTTCTTTGACTAAAAAGTTAGCAGATCACTGCGCGTCGATTGCTTTAAATTAAAGCAGCGCTGATGCAATGCTCGATATGTATTAAAAATAGGCATAAAATGATCAATAATTAGCCGATTAGACCCTTATCGCCTAATTTATAAGCGTCTTTAGTGTTGACAATTGTTGCCGCTTAGCTGGTTCTAAATCAGGATAATCTCAAGCGCTGCGCAATAGGGTAGGAGCGCAGACCACGGGTGAAACAGGGCTTTTATGCCAGACTAATCATTTGACCTCGTTTTTCCCGAACAAAGCGTTGCAGAAAATTACATTTAAACCAGGAGAAGGACTATTTAATATAAAATCCATCGCGTGACAGCGCAGATGCGTTTTTTTGCCCCCTATAATTGTTGAACTAATGATGCTGAGCGCTTGGGAGAAAAAACGTTAACAATGATTGATCATTATGACCATCTTCATGACGCATAGATAGCGGACAGCGAGAGTGTTTCTTTAAAATTCGGCGGGGTGGGGTAAAATTTGATGAGCGAATTACTTGAAAACTGGACGCCTAACGCAACAGTCATCAATTTCGTCGATGAAAAAACATGGCCTAAGTTTTGTCAAAAACTCACGCAGACAAGCGTCAACTACGCAGAAAAAATTGGTTTTGACGGCAAACCAGGAAGTTTATTCTTCGCGCCAGCTGGTGAGAATGAAACTTCCTGTGTTTTTTTTGGCGTGGATCAAGAGGATACAAAAAAATCAGATCCTTTCGAGGCTGGAAAATTAGTCGCGCTTCTGCCCGCTGGTCTTTATTGTTTTGGCGATAGCGTAAAGGATAAGTCACAAGCTATTTTGGCTTTTCTCCTTTCGTCCTATTCATTTTCAAAATACGTAAACAAGAAAAAAAATAAGCCGCGTCTTTGTGCGCCAAAAGAAATGGATCATCATAGAATTTCACGCATAGCAAAAGCGGTTTATTTGGGCAGAGATCTTGTCAATACTCCAGCTAATGATATGGGGCCGGAGGCATTAGAGCAGGCAACATTAGCCCTTGCGAAGCAATATGGCGCGGAAACACAGAAATTTGTTGCAGAAGACCTCCTGCATAAAAATTTTCCTCTTATTCATGCTGTGGGACGAGCTGCCGCGCAATCTCCTCGCTTGATTGAGTTCTGGCATGGTCCCAAAGATGGTTTGAAGATTACGCTTGTTGGAAAAGGTGTTTGTTTTGATAGCGGGGGGTTAGATATTAAGCCCGCTAGCGCGATGCAATTGATGAAAAAAGACATGGGCGGCGCTGCGACAACATTATCTTTAGCTATGATGATAATGGACAGCAATATTCCAGTTAGATTGCGCGTAATTATTCCCATTGTTGAAAATTCAATCTCTGCAAACGCTTTTCGGCCTGGCGATATTTATCCTAGTCGCAAAGGTTTGAGCGTAGAAATAGGCGATACAGATGCGGAAGGTCGTCTAATTCTTGCAGATGCACTGGCTTATGCGGGAGAAGAGCCATATGATTTATTATTTAATTTTGCGACTTTGACGGGGGCTGCCCGCGTAGCGCTTGGACCTGAATTGCCGCCCTTTTATACAGATAGCGATGACCTTGCTCAGGAAATCTTTTCACATGCGATGAAAGCTTATGATCCTTTGTGGAGGATGCCCTTGTGGAATAATTATGACAAGGCTTTGGACGGTAAAATATCTGACCTTGTTAGCGTAACAAGCGGCGGTTTTTCAGGCTCAATTACAGCGGCGCTTTTCTTGCGTAGATTTGTGAATGACCCAAGTAAATGGGCGCACTTTGATATTTATGCATGGAATCCGATCGCTAAGCCAGCAAGGCCAGAGGGCGGAGAGATTCAGGCGGCGCGCGCTCTTTATGATTTGATTGAGCGGCGTGTTGAGGAAAGAAAGTTATCCCTGTGAACCAAAAATTCGATCGTCGTTTAACACCCGCACGCAGTGATTTAGCCGCTTCTTATTTGAAAGGCCAAGTTGAAGCGGATTGTTTTAAAGATGGCGCGCCTATGGAGGTGCGGGAATGCATCGTAGATCTAAGGCGCGATCCACGACCAGATTCCTCTGTTGATACGCAGGTTCTCTTTGGAGAAGGCGTTCAGGTATATGATGAGGAAGAAGGCTGGGTATGGGTGCAATTGCATAATGATCAATATGTCGGGTGGATTGCAGCTAATACGCTTTGGAGCAAATTAAGTCGACCAACCCATCGCGTTTGTGTTCCTAGAACTTTCATCTATCCAGGTCCAAGTATAAAATTACCCCCCTTGCAGGCGCTTCCTCTTGGGGCTGAAATTGAGATCGTTGGAACGCAGGGCGATTTTTTGACGACAACAAATTCGTGTTTCATCTATAGTCCTCATCTCACGCCCATTGGGATAAACCATCCCGACTTTGTTGCAATCGCGGAGAAATTCCTCAATGCGCCATACCTTTGGGGTGGTAAATCATGGATGGGCATAGATTGTTCAGGTTTGGTGCAGGTCTCATTATTGATGAGTGGTTATAAAGCCCCTCGCGATAGCGACATGCAGGAAGCGCAATTAGGCAAACCGATTGTCAATCATTCATCATTACAGCGCGGTGATCTCATTTTCTGGAAAGGTCATGTTGGTATAATGCGCGATGAGACTACATTGTTGCATGCCAATGGATCACACATGCTGGTGTCGAGTGAGCCGCTTTCAATTGTAAGAGAGCGTAATGTACATGCTGGAGCGGGTGATATCACCAGCTGCCGGAGACTATAAGAAAATTTTGAATTTTTATCTTTAATCGAGTGGTTCTACTTTATTATGAAATGCTGCAGCAAATAATGCGCGTGTATATTCTTGCTTCGGGTTGGCGAATATTTCATCAGCAGGCCCTGATTCAACTACTTTTCCATGGCGCATCACAATCAAATGCGCTGCTAGCGCTTTAACAACGCGTAAATCATGACTAATAAAAAGATAGGCTAATGACATGCGATTTTGTAGATCGCGTAATAGATCGATGATTTGAGCTTGTACGGACATATCTAGCGCAGATGTAGGCTCGTCTAAGACAATAAATTTTGGTTCAAGAACGATAGCTCTTGCAATTGCGATACGCTGTCTTTGCCCGCCTGAAAACTCATGTGGATATCGGTCCATTGTGCTGGGATCAAGACCCGTTTCTTTGAGAGCTTTTGCAACGATTTCACGTCTTTCAAAGAGAGAGAGTTCGGGACGTTGAACAGTTAGGCCTTCTGCGACAATTTCTGCAACCGACATGCGTGGCGAGAGAGAGCCGTAAGGGTCTTGAAAAACTATTTGCATATCACGTCTCATTGGACGCATATCCGCAACACTCGCGCCGTCAATATTTTTGCCAAGAAAGACAATAGGTCCTTCAGAGCGTATTAAACGCAATAAGGCGAGCGCTAGGGTTGTTTTACCTGATCCCGACTCTCCAACAACGCCAACCGTAGAGCCTGCGTGAACTTTCAACGTTACCCCATCAACGGCTTTAATATGATCAACCGTCCGTCTCATGAAGCCGCGTTTTATTGGAAACCAAACACGTAAGTTATCAGCTGATATGACAATAGGGGCGTTTTCATTTTCTTTAAGCGGTAAACCTTTAGGCTCTGCGCTTAGCAATGCCTGAGTATAGGGATGCGTAGGCTTAGAAAAAACACTGATGACATCGCCTTTTTCGACGATTTCTCCCTTTTTCATAACGCAGACATGATTTGCAAAACGACGGACTAATCCCAGGTCATGTGTTATGAAGAGGATGGCCATGTGATAGTTTTTTTGAAGTCGCTCAAGCAAGGCAAGAATTTGTGCTTGAACAGTCACGTCCAGCGCAGTAGTTGGCTCATCGGCAATAAGTAAATCTGGCTTATTTGCGAGAGCCATTGCAATCATGACCCTTTGACGCTGTCCCCCTGATAGTTGATGCGGATAGGCGCCAAGTCGCGCGCTTGGATTTGGAATGCCAACTTCTGTTAATAATTCAACTACACGCGTACGTCGTTCTGACTCTTGATTGAGCCCATGAAGTTCAAGTATCTCGCTTATTTGTTGCTCAATTGTATGTAGCGGATTGAGAGAGGTCATGGGTTCTTGAAAAACCATTGTGATCCGTGATCCGCGGATTTTACGGAGAGATTCCTCATCAATTTTGAGTAAATTTTCTTGAGAAAAATAAGCTTCGCCCGAGTATTTTGCGCTAGGAGGGAGTAAGCGCATTAATGATAAAGCGCTTATTGACTTTCCAGAGCCAGACTCGCCAACGAGCGCTAATGTTTTCCCCGCTTCAATTGAAAAGGATACCCTATTAACGGCGACTGTTTCTCGGCCGTTTTGACTGAATGATATCGATAGGTCCCGAACATCCAGCAGAGGCTTAGTTAAACGCTCTGTCATTCGAAACTTTTCCTCGGGTCAAAGGCGTCGCGAACAGACTCGCCAATAAAAATCAACAAGGCAAGCATGAGCGCAATGATACAAAAACCAGTCAGCGCAAGCCATGGAGCCTGAAGATTAGATTTGCCCTGCAGAAGAAGCTCTCCCAATGAAGGGGAGCCGGGAGGGAGTCCAAACCCTAAAAAATCCAAGGATGTGAGTGTTGTTATCGAGGAGTTTAGAATAAAGGGCAGAAATGTCAGCGTAGCGACAGTGGCGTTAGGCAGGAGATGCTGCATGATAATACGATAATTACTAAGACCCAATGCGCGCGCCGCATTCACATATTCAAAATTACGCGCTCTAAAAAATTCAGCACGAACAACATGTACTAGAGAAACCCATGAAAAGAGCAATAAAATGCCAAGCAAAACGAAAAAGCCGGGGGTAAGAAAAGATGAAATAATGATTAATAGATAGAGTTGCGGTAGGGATGACCAGATTTCAATAAATCTTTGAAAAATCAGGTCCACTGCGCCGCCAAAGTACCCTTGAACCGCACCTGCGGCAACGCCGATTATTGAAGATACGGTTGCTAGGATCAATCCAAATAAAACCGATAGTCGGAAGCCATAAAGCAATCTGGCGACAACGTCTCGTCCCTGATCGTCTGTTCCTAGCCAATTCCATTCGATGTCTGAGCACCCTTGATTGGGACGAGCGATTTTATTGAGTTTAGCTGCTGCAGCCTCGCATTGACGGTCACTGAGCATCCATGTCGGCGGCGAGGGGGCTGGCGTTGGCAGATCAAGATTATGGGTATCGTAAGAATAACGAATGGGCGGCCAAATCATCCAACCATGAGACTTAATTTCATTTTCGATGGTGGGGTCGCGATAATCGGTTCTGGCGAGAAAACCACCAAACTTTTCTTCTGGGTAGGTTATAAAAACAGGAAATAAAACTTCACCTTTGTAATAGGCAATTATCGGGCGATCATTGGCAAAAATATTTGATAGCATCGATATAATAAATAGCGTCATGAAAATCCAAAATGACCAATAACCTCGTTTGTTAGCCTTAAAATTAGTAAGGCGTCTTTTATTTAACGGCGTAAGTTTTAACCAGCCCGTTTGTCCAACGGGAGGCGCCAAATGGTTGGAAACTGTCGTAGGCGTCATTACTAGACCTCCCGCGTTTCAAAATCGATGCGGGGGTCAATCCAAGTATATGTCAGATCCGAAATGAGGTTTACGACTAGTCCCAACAGAGCAAAAATATAGAGATTGGCGAAAACTACAGGATAGTCTCTATTAACAATACTTTCGAAAGAAAGGTAACCAAGGCCATCAAGTGAAAATATAGTCTCAATTAAAACTGATCCGGTAAAAAATGCATGCACGAAAGCTCCAGGAAATCCGGCTATAACTATTAACATAGCATTACGAAATACGTGGCCATAAAGAACGCGATTTTCAGTAAGTCCTTTCATGCGCGCAGTTTGAACATATTGTTTGCGAATTTCATCAAGGAATGAGTTTTTTGTCAAAAAGGTTTGTGTTGCAAATGCGCCTAAGGTCATGGCGCTGACAGGAAGTATAATATGCCAGCCATAATCTATAACTTTACCAAAAAATGAAAGTTGATCAAAATTATCAGAAGTCAGGCCTCTTAGCGGAAAAATTTGCCAAAATGAGCCTCCTGCAAAAAGAACAATTAATAGCATTGCAAACAGAAAGCTCGGGATAGCATAGCCTATTATGATGACGTTTGAGGTCCACATATCAAATTTTGATCCATCGCGAACTGCTTTTGCAATCCCTAGAGGGATAGAAATGGAATAGGAAATGAGCGTCATCCAAAAACCAAGCGACATAGATACAGGCAATTTATCAGCGATGAGTTTGATAACGCTTTCATCTCGGAAATAACTGCGTCCAAAGTCAAAGACGGCATAATTTTTAACCATAAGGAGAAACCTCTCCCAGGCAGGCTTATCAAAGCCAAATTGTCGTTCGAGTTCTGCAATAAATTTAGGATCAAGTCCTTGAGCGCCTCGATATTTCGAAGCTGTTTCGGCCATCATTGGCCCTGCCTGGCTCGCTGCGCCTTGGCCGACATCGCCGCCTCCACCCGAGAAACGTCCTGCGGCGCCAACGTCAAAACCTTGCAATTGCGCAATGATGCGTTCAACAGGTCCGCCAGGAGCAAATTGCACAATAGCGAATGAAATGAGCATAATCCCCAAAATTGTTGGGATCATGAGTAGAATACGTCGAGCGATATAAGCGCCCATTATTAACGCCCCTTAAAATTCATTTTTTTAGCTTTTTCTTCATTCCATGACCATGTCCATAACACGCCGGTGTCAAAACGTGGCGCATTTTCAGGCTTATCGAAGAGATCCCAATAAGCATAGCGATGAACTGGATTATACCAATGTGGAACCCAATAGCGTTGAGATCTCAGCACTCTGTCAAGCGCGCGGCAACATGTGATGAGTTCTTCACGGGTCGTTGCAGTTAATGCCCGATCTACGAGTGAATCAATTGCTGGATGAGAAATTCCTGGTAAATTACGCGTGCCATTAACATTGGCGGTTGTTGAACTGAAATAAGCGCGGAGTTCTTCCCCGGGGTTCCAAGACATCATCAATACATCGTGGACAACATCAAAATCAAAATCTTCCAATCGTTTTTTATACTGCGCGGCATCTACTATTCTTAGTCTAGCAGTAACGCCGAGTAATTTGAGATTTTTTATGAATGGCTGCGTATGTCTTTCAAACACATTTGAGTTATCCAGAAATTCAAATTCAAGCGGCGCGCCGTCAGGTAGATAGAGACGTCCGTCTCTGCGCTGACAGCCTGCAGCGATAAATAAATCATTGGCTTTTTTGAGTAAGGTGCGGTCTTGGCCTGATCCATCTGAAACAGGAGAGACAAAGGGCTCTTCAAATACTTCCTTTGGAAGTTGTTTCCTAAAGGGATCAAGAAGCGCTATTTCATCTGCGCTGGGATAAGAAGAGGCCGCAAGTTCGGAATTTTCAAAATATGATGAAATTCTCTTATAGGCGTCATACATTAAATTGCGACTTGTCCACTCAAAATCGAAAGCGTAGCCAATCGCTTCTCGTATCCGAGGGTCGGTAAAGATTTTGCGACGTGTATTAAATACCCAGCCTTGTATATTTGGGATGTTGTTATTTGGCGAAGTTGCGCGCTTAACCCGTCCATCCTGAGCAGCGGGAAAATCATAACCAGTCGCCCAAACGCGGGCAATATTTTCTTCTCTTTCTGTGAAGGCGCCGGCTTTAAATGCCTCAAAAGCAACTTGGCTGTCAGCAAAATATTCAAATCGAACGATATCAAAATTACCCTGGCCGATCGATATGGGTAAATCTTTCGCCCAGTAATCTTTATTGCGGTGATAGGCTATGAAACGTCCTTGTTCAAATTCCCCAACTTTATACGGACCAGAACCCAGAGGTGGATCAAGCGTAGTAGCTTCAAAATCGCGCTTCTCGTAGTATTTCTGTGAAAATATTGGTTGATTGACAATTGTCAGGGGTAAATCACGAGAGCGCCCGGGCGCAAGACGCACAATCAAAATGTCGTCAGCTTGTGCTTCTGCTTTCACTAAATCACGCAAGCTTTGACTGATAACTGGATGTCCCTTGCTTTTGAGTATATTTAAAGAAAACGCCGCATCTTCAGCAGTGAGCCGAGAGCCATCGTGAAAGCGGGCTTCTTTACGCAATTTGAAGATGTAGGTAAGTTTATCAGGCGAAATCCTTACTGAACGAGCGACAAGGCCATAATAAGCGTCGCGTTCGTCAAGGCTTTGATTCATGAGTGTGTCAAAAACAAGCGACATTCCTGTCGCGGGGTTTCCACGCAAAACATAAGCGTTGAATGTATCAAAGGTGGGGTTTGCGGGAGATAACGCCAGCACGCCGCCTTTGGGCGCTTTTGGATTGACATAATTAAAATATTTAAAGTCTGCAGGCTGCTCGAGATTGCCGAAGGTTGAGAGACCATGACTCTCAACGCCTTCTTCATTATGCGCAGATGTTTCTTTTGAGTGAGCATTGGGCAAAAGCGCATTGGTCATGCCAGCTACGCCAAAGCCAATGAGTTTACGTCGACTGAATGTGACGGGAGATAAAAAATCAGTCAAAAATCCATGCTCACTCTTAGGAAGAGGCTTTCGCCTTTTTCAGGATGATTCCTGGAGATTATGACGGATTTTGCGATTTGGGCGACAATAATTATCTATAAATGTATACTGAAGCCTTCTCTCGGTCATCCTCTAAAGCGAGGCTAAACGATCTCAATTTCTGGGAAAGGAAAAATCATTTTTCCGCCGCCAGCAAGATATTCTTGCTCGCGAGCCAAAATACCGTCTTTGAAGTGCCACGGTAAGACAAGGAAATAATCTGGCGCCATTGCGCGGGCATCAGCTTCTGAAATGATCGGAATGTGACTGCCAGGCGTAAAGCAACCAAATTTATCTGGATTAACTTCTGCAACAGCTTCGAGAAGGTCCGGACCAATGCCACAAAATTGTAAAACGACATTGCCTTTTGTTGACGCGCCATACCCTAGCACGCGTTTGCCGTCATCTTTTAGCGCCCTTAAGAGGCGACGTAGGTCTTCTCGATGGCGAAAAACGCGATCTTCAAATTCTCGATAGGGACGGGGGGTGTTGAGCCCCATGCGCTCTTCCTGCTCTAACAGCCAATGAATAATGGCTTCATTGCGCGCATGCTGTGTGTGTCGATGGCCGGCGGTTATGGCGAAGCTTCCGCCATTTACGGCATTCATCTGAACATCAATTACTTGTAAATCCGCTGCATCCAGAATTTTACAGATCGCATTGAGTGAATAATACTCAATATGCTCATGGCAAATCGTATCATAAGACGTCAGTCGCAACATTGACGGCATATAGCTTTGTTCAAAATGCCAGACCCCATCAGGCGCCAGCGATTTTGCAATCTCTCTTGCAAACCATACTGGATCCTCAAGATCATAAAACATGGCAAGTGAGGTGATTATTTTAGCGCATTTAACGCCAAATTTATCAAAATTAGCCGAGGAGAAAAAATCAGGCACGAGTTTGATATCGTCAGGATAGTAAGCGCGAAACTTTTCGCCTGTCGGATCAATGCCAATTCGCGTTAAGCCTGGCGTAGCGTAGGCTTTTAGCGATGTGGCGTCATTAGAGCCAATATCAAGAACGACATCGCTTGGCGCAAGGTGCGCTTTTTTTTCAAGCTTAGCGATTTTTTGAGAAAGATGACGCACCATCGACTGATTTAGACCTGATCGGTAGCCGTAGTTCTCGCCATACATTTCATTAGCTTCATAGCTATGGGCGAGTTGGAGTAAGCCAGAGTCAGGGCACCAAACCAATTCGAGTGGACCAACAGTTACCTTTGTTTCACGGCTGCGTGGAAAAACGCCCGTTAAAGGTTGATCGCCAAGCGACAAAACGGAGATTAGATTTGTTGATCCGCTAATGCGGCACTTTTGAATTCTTTTTGTCATATTTTGACCTTGAGGCCTGGATCTATCAGTTTTTTCTCAATCTGTTCATGCTTGGGTCTGAACAGGCTGTCAACGCTGATGGTATCAGAATGGATGGTATTGATAGAGCCAGTTTTCCGTTAAAATAATATCTTGATGCTTAAGATAGAGACGCATTTCAACAGGTTCCTGTCCTTCAACGGTGAGGTCGAATTGCGCGCGCCAATGGCCCGCTACGCCATCAAAGACCGCTTCGGTAAAGACATAAGAGAAAGCGCCGCGCGAAGCCCAGAGCACCGCTTCAGGCTTTTGACCAAAGGCCAGTTTTGTTAATGGCTCGCCTTGAAACTCCACCATAAATTTGCGCACGCCTTTTGGACGCGGCTTTCCGGGTTGCCCGCCATTGCCTAAACGCGTTGCTACGCAGCGTGCGAGAGGCGTGGGGTAGGGCTCATCTGCGAGCCAATGCAGACGATAAGACAGCTCAAAGCTTGCGCCAGCGACAGCTGCCCTCTCAGGAACCCACATAGCGACAATATTATCGTGAATCTCGTCATCAGTCGGGATCTCAATAAGCTGAATGGCGCCTTTGCCCCAATCTCCTTTTGGTTCGATCCAAACACTTGGACGTCGATCGTAGAAGACGCCATCGAGATAGTGATCAAAATTTCGGTCGCGCTGCATGAGGCCAAAACCCTTAGGGTTATTGTCGCCAAAGGCAGAGGCCATCACACGAGTAGGATTATTGAGCGGACGCCATAAACGTTCGCCGTTCCCTGTCCAAATACTCAAGCCATCAGAGTCATGAACTTCTGGTCGCCAATCGACGGCTGTTGCTTTTGCTGTTTCTGAAAACCAATACATTGAAGTCAGTGGCGCTAGACCAAAACGCGTAAATCCTGCGCGCAAGAAAAGCGCGCAATCAATATCCATGATTACGCCCTTGCCGCGTGTCATCAGAAACCGGTAGGCGCCTGTGATAGAGGGGCCTTCAAGCAGGGCATGTAAAATAACGCCCTCTGTTGTTTCTGGCCCAATAAAGATTTCGGTAAAGTCTGGAAATTCCTCATTGGTTCCTGACTGCCAGGTGTCGAGCGCTACGCCTCGAGCAGATAAGCCATATTGCGCCAATTCGCCGATAGCTCGGAAATAAGAGGCGCCTAGAAAAGCAACCCAGTCATTTTTTTTCCAGTCTAATTTGCCTTGTTTTGACTCTTGGATTCGAAATCCCGCAAAGCCAGCTCCATTAGGCAGTCCTCGCGCTACAGAGTTCTCAGGCATATTGAAATAAGATGGATCATAAATAACTTCGCGCGCTTGCCCATCTTGCAAAACATTTATGCGAACAGCTTTTTTAAAAAACATGCCAAGATGAAAAAATTCAACCGGGAATAAATCGCTTGTATCGGCATAGAGCGCGTGATCCGTATTATATGTAATACGTCCCCATTCTTCATAATCAATTTGCGATGTGATCTGTGGCGCAGGAATATTTGGTTTTCGATAGGGCTCTTTAACGAGTTTCTGCGCTTGTTGTTTGAGGAGATCGAAAGAGAAAGGAGTCGGCTCTCCCAATTTTACATTAGCTATTTTTGAGCTGGCTAGGCTATCCGTCGGGCGAAACGCTCCCATTGCGCTTGTCGCAGCGGCTACTTTGAGAAAGGCGCGTCTGTCCTGTTTCTCAACCATCAACAGATCCTTCGGTTAACCGCCAATCAAAGCTGCAGATTAGCCATGCTTTTAAATGAATTGAGTATCGGTTCTGCAAAGAACTCGAGCTGATCCTAATCGCGTTGGCGCTTTGCCGTTAACCGCGAATTGGTTCGTTCCGGAGTGCCGTGCGCATGAAGAAATAAAGACCGATGAAGCCCAGTATAGAGAACGCTATTTCAATTACCCGGCTGATCATTGGATCTAATTGGAATAGTCCACCAAGCGCCCAGCCAGCAGCCCAAGAAGCCCCAACAAGCTCAGTGCCAACGAGAATGGCGACAGCCACGATAGTCGACAGGTGTAGATAGTTGATTGGCTTCTGGCTCATTGAAAAACACTACGTTTATGATTTTAGGGCGTAAAATCTTTATCAATCTTCTAGCAGGCGGTGCTATCGCAAAGAGCAACCCATTGCAATAGCGCGCCTTTACTTGGCTAATCGGGAATTTGGCTAGAACGGAATATCGTCGTCCAGCTGATCGGACAGTTTGCCGCTGGTCTGGGCGCGGCGATCGATGGGCGTGCGCTCCATAGGCGAAACGCGCCCAAAGGCTGCGGTCGCCTCGTTTGACCCCATTGCCTCGTAATCGCTTTCACCCCGACCGCTAGATTTACTATCGAGAAGTGTCAGTTCCCCCCGAAAGCGTTGCAAGACGACCTCTGTCGCTTTGCGTTGGTTGCCTTCTTTATCCGTATATTCACGTGTTTGAAGCTGACCCTCGAGGTAAACTTTGGAGCCCTTACGGCAATATTGCTCGGCTATTTTGCCAAGATTATCGTTAAATATCGAAACATTATGCCATTCAGTCCGATCTTTTCTCTCACCCGTATTTTTGTCTTTCCAAGATTCCGTTGTCGCAACTGAAAAAGAGACGACGCGATCGCCCGAGGGCATTGTGCGCGCCTCTGGATCTCGTCCAAGATTGCCGATTAAAATAACTTTGTTAACGCTGCCGGCCATAGATTTTGCTCCACTCAACTGATGGGCCACAGTTTAGTCTAAAGGTTGGGCGTCCACTTGCGCCATGAGACATTGTCCACAACTGATCCGTCGAGGATGCGGCCTTATGTTCATGATATGTTCTAGCACAGTCCAATGAACTCAAGCAAGCCAAGATCTTAATGATACGTCTTCGCCTGACTGGGGCTTATTCTCAGCGAATTAGAGAGATCACGAGGTCTCTCGGCGCAACTCCGCTTTGAGTTGATCCCGATCGAGTTCGCCTTCCCATGCCGAAATAACAATTGTCGCGACGCTATTGCCGATGAAATTAGTTAAAGCTCTGCATTCGGACATGAATTTATCAACCCCCAACAACAAAGACATGCCAGGCACTAGTCGCGCATCTACTGAGGCAAGCGTTGCTGCAAGAGTAATAAAGCCAGCGCCTGAGACGCCACTTGATCCATTGGAAGTCAGCATTGCCACAATAAGAATAATCCCCTGATCGGCGAGGCTAAGATCAATGCCCATCGCATGGGCGATAAAGAGCGTCGCCAATGTCATGTAAATATTCGTGCCGTCTAAATTAAAAGAATAACCTGTCGGGACAACCAGACCCACAACTGATTTTGAACATCCCAGACGCTCTAGTTTTTGGATGAGTGCGGGTAGGGCGCTTTCAGAAGAGGATGTTCCAAGCACAATGAGCAACTCATCTTTCAGATAGCTCAGTAGATGAAAAATATTAAACCCTTGGCGCCAGGAAATATAGCCCAGTACACAAGTGATGAATAAAATTGCTGTAAGATAGAAAGCGCCAACCAATCCAATCAACGAGATTAAAGCAAGCGAGCCAAATTTGCCGATCACATAGGCCATGGCGCCAAAGGCGCCAATAGGCGCAGCCTTCATGACGATGGCGATGACGCCGAAAACAGCCTTGCCTAAATCGTCAATAAAGACGCGCAGTTTTTCTGCGCGGTCGCCAAGCGATAGTAAAGAAAAACCAAACAGTATTGAAAATAGTAAAACTTGTAACACTTCACCTTTGGCGAAAGCGCCAATCGCGCTATCGGGAATAATGTCGAGAATGAAGTCAACATTACTCCGTTTATGCGCTAGATCGACATATTTCGCGATGCTTGCGGCGTCAGCTTGAGTTGATAGGCCTTCACCAATTTTTGTGATGTTGCCGACAAGAAGCCCCAAGATGAGCGCAAGAGTTGAGACGACTTCAAAATATATCAGCGCTTTCAGTCCAACTCTTCCGACTTTTTGGGCGTCCTCTATCTGGGAAATGCCGGACACCACAGTACAAAATATAATTGGCGCAATGACCATTTTTATTAATTTAATGAAACCGTCGCCAAGCGCCTTTATCCACTCGCTAGAGGCATAGTCTGGAGCCAGGACGCCAAAAACCGCGCCCAGCATGATGGCGATGAGGACTTGAAGGTAAAGACGATGGGGCCGGGTGGTGACCGCAGAGGGGGATAAGGCGTTCATCCTTTTGCTGATAGAGCTCCCAAAGCCTACAGGCAACAGTCCTAAGGGTGGATTTGAGACCGGCGACATGGCAGGTATTAAGGTTCTGGATCCTTCAACTTCAAAATTAGCAAAAGCAAATGGCCAATAAAAATAAAAAAGCCGATAAAGCCGTTAGTCCGCTCTTTTCCGACGAACGCGTGATCGCCATTCGGGGAGCCCGTGAACACAACCTCAAAAATGTAGATTTAATTATACCGAGGGATAAATTTGTTGTTTTTACTGGTTTATCAGGTTCTGGAAAATCCTCACTCGCTTTCGATACAATTTATGCCGAGGGGCAGCGTCGATATGTAGAGTCCTTGTCAGCCTATGCGCGTCAATTTCTTGAGATGATGCAAAAACCAGATGTAGATCAAATTGACGGTCTCTCGCCTGCGATTTCTATAGAACAAAAAACGACATCAAAAAACCCGCGTTCGACTGTCGGAACTGTCACAGAAATCCATGACTATATGCGGTTGCTTTGGGCGCGTGTTGGAACACCATATTCACCGGCAACCGGATTGCCAATCGAAAGCCAAACAGTTTCTCAGATGGTTGATCGAGTTATGTCTTTGTCTGAGGGAAGCCGGCTTTATTTATTGGCTCCGGTCGTGCGTGGTCGGAAAGGGGAGTATAAAAAAGAGATCGCGGATTACACAAGACGCGGGTTTCAGCGATTAAAAATAGACGGAAAATATTACGATATTAATGATACGCCGACATTAGATAAAAAATTTAAGCACGATATTGATGTTGTCGTTGACCGTATTGTTGTGAATAAAGAGCTTGAGGCAAGGCTTGCAGATAGTTTTGAAACGGCTCTTGAGTTGTCTAATGGGTTAGCTGTCATTGAATTTGCTGATACAGTGAAGCAAGTAAATAAAACGCTTGCACCCGCTGCCCAAAGCCCAAACGCGTTGAGCCACTATGCCGCATCCCATATTCTTTTTTCTTCAAAATTCGCCTGTCCGGTGTCCGGTTTTACAATAACTGAAATTGAACCAAGGCTTTTTTCATTTAATAATCCATTTGGGGCATGTCCAACTTGTGGCGGTATCGGTCATGAACAAAAAATTGACCCGGACCTTGTTGTGCCCAATCCAAAATTAACTTTACGCAAAGGAGCAATCGCGCCATGGGCGAAATCTTCCTCGCCATATTACATGCAAACGCTAGAGTCTTTGGCTAAACATTATAAATTTAGATTAGAAAATCCCTTTGAAGAGTTGCCGGTAAAAATTAGAAACGTCATCCTATTTGGTTCGGGCGATGAAGAGATTAAATTTAACTACGACGACGGATTTAGAGCCTATTCAGTTAAAAAGCCATTTGAAGGCGTCGTTATTAACCTTGAGCGACGTTATCTTGAGACAGATAGCGAATGGGCTCGAGATGATATTGGTCGTTTCATGTCAGCGACGTCATGTCTTTCTTGTCAAGGCTTTAGATTAAAACCAGAAGCGCTAGCTGTAAAAATAGCAGATAAGCACATCGGGGAAATCTCAGAGCTCTCGGTTCGAGAGGCGCTGGTTTGGGTTGAACAGTTACCCAATCAACTTAATGAAAAACGCAATGAGATCGCTTATAGAATTCTTAAAGAAATCAGAGAGCGTCTAACATTTCTTGTTGATGTGGGGCTTGATTATCTTACTTTGTCCAGAAATTCTGGAACTTTATCTGGTGGAGAAAGTCAAAGAATTAGGCTCGCATCACAAATAGGTTCAGGATTAACTGGTGTTTTGTATGTTCTTGATGAGCCTTCAATTGGATTGCATCAACGCGATAATGATCGATTGTTAGATACGCTTCGACGACTGCGTGATTTAGGTAATAGCGTTATTGTCGTAGAGCATGATGAAGATGCTATTTTGTCAGCTGATTATGTGGTAGATGTTGGTCCTGGCGCAGGAATACATGGAGGAGAGATCGTCGCTCAAGGCTCGCCGAAGGAAATTATCGACAATCCTAAATCCATAACTGGTCAATATCTATCTGGCGCTAAACAGGTTGTATTACGTCATAAGGCTCGTAAGCCCGTTGCGGGGCGCTGGCTGAAGTTAATCGGCGCAAAGGGCAATAATTTAAAAAATGTGACCGCAGAAATTCCTCTTGGATTATTTACCGTCGTTACGGGAGTGTCAGGCGGAGGAAAATCCACACTCGTCATCGAAACTTTATATAAATCCATCGCCAGACGCCTTAATAATGCGCATGAACAAGCTGCGCCATTTGATAATCTTTTAGGGCTTGAGCAAATTGATAAAATAATTGACATCGACCAGTCGCCAATTGGACGAACGCCGCGCTCTAATCCAGCAACTTATACCGGCGCCTTCACGCCAATCCGAGAGTGGTTTGCGGGTCTACCAGAGGCAAAGGCGCGTGGGTATGCGCCTGGAAGATTTTCTTTTAACGTGAAGGGAGGAAGGTGTGAGGCGTGTCAAGGAGATGGCGTAATTAAAATTGAAATGCATTTTCTCCCTGACGTTTACGTAACATGTGATGTTTGTAAGGGAAAACGCTATGGCCGTGAGACTTTAGAGGTCAAATATAAAGATAAATCCATAGCTGATGTTTTAGATATGACAGTTGAAGAAGCGTCTCATTTATTTAAAGCTGTTCCAGCTATAAGAGAAAAAATGGAAACGCTTAAGCGCGTTGGTTTGGATTACATCCATGTTGGTCAACAGGCAACAACCCTATCTGGTGGCGAAGCTCAGCGCATCAAACTTTCCAAAGAACTTTCCAAGCGCTCGACGGGGCGTACGCTCTATATACTTGATGAGCCAACAACTGGCTTGCATTTTCACGATGTCGCAAAATTACTAGAAGTACTTCATGAGCTTGTTGAGCAAGGCAATACAGTTGTTGTTATTGAACATAATCTAGAAGTTATTAAAACTGCAGATTGGATTATTGATCTTGGCCCAGAAGGTGGTGATGGGGGAGGCGAGATCGTAGCGGCAGGTCCACCAAGCGACATTATCAAAGTTAAACGAAGTCACACGGGTCGCTATCTCGCAGAAGCATTCGCCAAAAGACCATTAGCAAATCAGAAAAGCGCGACTACTCAGTCGAAGCGTTAAAAGTTTCAAATACCATTTAAGGCGTGGTCAATCCGCTAGGTTTCGGGAGTTGCCGCTTCTTTGTCTGATTGAGACTTACTTTTAGAGCTACTTGCCCTTTTTTTTCCTGCTTCAACAATATCGCGCTCTAGCCTGGGTAGAACAGGTCCTTCAGGATAGATGAAGCCCAATGTTTTACTACCGCTATCTGTTGATATTACGACGACACGAACAGCGCCGCCGTTTTTTAACCTGCCAAATAAGACTTCATCGGCGAGCGGCGTTTTTATATGTTGATGAATGATGCGTGACATCGGCCTTGCGCCCATCGCTTCATCATAACCATGTTCAACAAGCCAATTACGGGCATCATCTGAGAGTTCAATCGTGATGTTGCGATCTGCTAATTGAGCCTCTAGTTGCATAATGAATTTATCTACAACGCTTTGTATGACGGTTGCAGGCAAATGACTAAAGGGAACAATTGCGTCTAATCTATTTCTAAACTCTGGCGTGAATAAGCGACTGATCGCTTCATTATCATCATTATCTCTTCGGTTTCGCGTGAAACCAATTGGACTGCGCGCTAAATCGGCCGCACCAGCATTTGTTGTCATGATCAAAATGACATTACGGAAGTCAATGGTTTTTCCATTGTGGTCTGTTAACTTTCCATGATCCATAACTTGTAAGAGAATGTTGTAGAGATCTTGATGTGCTTTCTCGATCTCATCAAGAAGAAGCACGCAGTGTGGATGTTGATCTATTGAGTCAGTAAGAAGGCCTCCTTGATCAAATCCTACATATCCGGGAGGCGCTCCGAGTAAGCGGCTTACCGTATGCCTCTCCATATATTCTGACATGTCAAAACGAATAAGCTCGATGCCAAGAGATATTGAAAGTTGTCTTGCGGCTTCTGTCTTGCCGACGCCTGTCGGACCAGAAAAAAGATAGCATCCAATAGGCTTTTCAGGATCTCTAAGCCCAGCTCTGGCTAGCTTTATCGCTGAAGTTAAAACCTGAAGCGCGTTGTCCTGCCCATATACTACACGTTTTAACGTTTCATCTAAATGCGCTAAAACTTCAGTGTCATCCTTTGATACCGCTTTAGATGGGATGCGGGCCATTGTCGCAATAGTCGCTTCAATTTCTTTTTGACCAATCGTTTTTTTTCGTTTGTTTTCTGGCAGCAGCATCTGTGCGGCGCCTGTTTCATCTATGACGTCAATTGCTTTGTCAGGTAATTTGCGGTCATGAATAAAACGCGCGGATAATTCTACGGCTGATTTTACTGCATCTGACGTGTATTTAATTTTATGAAATTCTTCAAAATATGGTTTTAGCCCTTTGATGATCTCGATTGTGTCGCTTATGGACGGTTCATTAATATCGATCTTTTGAAAACGGCGCACAAGCGCGCGATCTTTTTCGAAATATTGTCTGTATTCTTTATAGGTTGTAGAGCCAATGCAGCGCAATGATCCTTGAGAAAGCGCAGGTTTAAGAAGATTTGACGCATCCATCGCTCCGCCAGAAGTTGCGCCAGCGCCGATTACGGTGTGTATTTCATCAATGAATAAAACAGCATCCTTATGGTTTTCAATTTCTTTAACGACCTGTTTGAGTCTCTCTTCAAAGTCGCCCCTATAACGCGTTCCTGCCAGCAATGCTCCCATGTCCAAGGCAAAAATTGTTGCGCGCGATAGGATCTCTGGAACCTCATGATTAATAATTTTTCGGGCAAGACCCTCAGCAATAGCCGTTTTGCCTACTCCGGGATCGCCAACTAAAAGCGGGTTGTTTTTATGTCGGCGACAGAGAACTTGAATTGTTCTTAATACTTCAGCTTCACGTCCGATAAGTGGATCTACGCGTCCTGCATCGGCTTTTTTGTTTAGATTTATGCAATATGCGTCAAGAGCGGATTCTTTTTTCCGGTTTTCTCCTTCTCTTCCCTCTCTGCTTTCGCTGCGATCTTGATCCTCATCTACCCCGCGCGGCGTTTTAGATGTGTCAGATAGGCCGGGTCGTTTAGCTATGCCATGACTGATATAATTGACAGCGTCATAACGGGTCATATCTTGTTCTTGTAAGAAATATACAGCGTGACTTTCGCGTTCAGCAAATAAAGCCACTAAAATATTTGCGCCAGTGACATCCTCGCGACCGGATGATTGAACGCTGATAATCGCCCTTTGAACTACGCGTTGAAAGCCTGCAGTTGGTTTGCACTCATCTGCTTCCTCATTGATGAGATTATCCAATTCTCGATCAATGTAATCTAAAAGATTTTTCTTCAATACTTCCAAGTCGACAGAGCAGGCGCGCAATACCGCTGCGGCGTCAGTATCATCTATTAGGCTGAGTAATAGATGCTCTAGGGTGGCATATTCATGATGACGTTCTCGCGCCGAAGCTAATGCGCGGTCAAGTGACTGTTTCAGGTTCCGCGAGAAAGCTGGCATATTTTAGCCCCTTATTTCTTTTCCATTACACATTGAAGCGGATGCTGATGCTTGCGCGCAAAATCCATCACCTGAGTGACTTTAGTTTCCGCGATTTCATAAGTATAAATGCCACACTCTCCAACGCCATGGTTATGAACATGCAACATAATCTGGAGAGCTTCTTCAGCTGACTTATTAAAATATTTGCGTAAGACAATGATCACAAATTCTTGGGTCGTATAATCGTCGTTAAGCAACAACACGCGATACATGTTGGGTCGGCGGGTTTGTTGTAGCGGCCGCGTGATCAGAGCGGTGCCGCCATTATCGCCGTCAGATTGCTTAGTCCCTCCCTTACCAGCCTTTAACGGCGGCAAGCTCGCGGAAGGGTTATTTCTTAAGGCTGGTTTTCTTATCACGCTAGAAAGAGAGGTTGGCGGTTGGGGACATTCGGGGGAGCCTATGAAGGGAATTACGTGGGTTTGTTTCCTATTTAGTAATCCTATCCCTAGATTTCTTCCTTCAGAGCCGCTTGGCAAGCAGGAAATTTCCAAAAATGCCGCTTGGTCCAATTATTGTGAACCGTAAATTTACTCTAAACGGGTAGGGCTAGGGAAAAGATCATCATGAGTTATCGTCATGTCCCTGGAACCGTCGCAACCCAAGTCGTCCAAAAAAACGTTGTTTACGAAGGATAATCAAGACGTACCTAGTAATGGGGTGTTTAGTCTCGCCCTGCTTTCTGCTGCCGTCTTAGTATGTGGGGTAATGGCGGCGAAGACTTTGGCTTTTGTCGTCGATGGGTTGGATCCCCCCTCTGTCATTGTTGCTTTGAAACAGACGGGGCATCACGAGAACGCGCCGCCAACGCATACGCGGGCGCTTTCGGATCGATTCCTGCGAAAAGGATTGGATGATATCGCCACGGGATCAATTGACCATAAACGCGCAAACTGAAGTGGTTTTACCTTTTACTGCCCTGCCGCTTGAGCGCTCGATCTCGCAAAACGCCAATATTGACATTTGTCCAATTTAACGCCATTGAGCTTCCAGCTCGGATATTTGCTCTGAAGATTTAATACCGTCCAGAGCCAGGGTCTGCCGGTTAAAGACCAGTTTTTCGTGAAAAGTAATTGGGCTTCTCCTTAGCAAGCGCATTTATGCGGCCCGCTTTTTACGTTCATCTATGGGAAAATTGATGAATTTTACTGATTTGGGCCTTTCAGAGAAGGTTCTGGCTGCTGTTCAGGCCTCTGGCTACTCAACGCCAACGCCGATTCAAACTCAAGCCATTCCGCCAGCCCTTCAAGGTAAAGATATTTTGGGTATTGCCCAGACGGGCACAGGTAAAACAGCTGCATTTACTTTACCCATGCTCAGTCGACTGGAATTGGGTCGCGCGCGCGCGCGCGTGCCACGCACGTTAATCCTCGAACCAACACGCGAACTCGCGGCTCAAGTTGAGGAGAGTTTTGCAAAATATGGCGTCAACCATCGTCTTAATGTTGCGTTGCTCATAGGCGGGGTGTCATTTGGGGACCAAGAGGCAAAAATTATGCGCGGGGCCGACGTCCTGATCGCGACGCCTGGTCGACTGCTTGATTTTTTTGATCGTGGCAAGCTGCTACTTACAGGAATAGAAATTCTCGTAATCGATGAAGCAGACCGTATGTTGGATATGGGATTCATTCCCGACATCGAGCGCATCTGCAAGCTTGTGCCTTTTACGCGTCAAACACTTTTTTTCTCAGCAACGATGCCCCCGGAAATTACCCGATTAACTGAAGCTTTTTTACATAATCCGGTCCGGATAGAGGTTGCCCGCGCCTCGACAACAGCCTCAACAATACGTCAAGCTCTAATTGCCTCGCATGGAGGGGCAGATAAGCGTGAGACGTTAAGAAGGTTAATTCGCGAGGCGGAAAATTTAAAAAATGCGATTATTTTTTGTAATCGCAAGCGAGATGTTGCGATCGTTCATCGTTCTTTACAAAAGCATGGCTTTTCTGCTGGAGCCCTGCATGGCGATATGGATCAATTGGCGAGAATGGCTTCGCTTGAGGCTTTTAAAACCGGAGATGTATCACTTCTCGTTTGTTCTGACGTCGCTGCGCGTGGACTAGATATTCCTGATGTCGGTCACGTTTTTAATTTCGATGTGCCAACGCATAGCGAGGATTATGTTCATCGAATTGGAAGAACGGGACGCGCAGGCCGATCAGGCGTTGCTTTAACGATCGTGACACAAGACGATGGTAAATATGTTGACCAAATTCAAACCTTAATTGGCGAGCCCATCAGTTGGGAAGGCCCTTCTTTTCAGGAGCTCCCTGAGCCTTTAGTCCGGCATGAAGCGCATGAAAACCGAAGCGAGAGAGGATTACGCACTCGCGACGACGGCAATCGGAGCGGCCGACGGATGCGGCCTTCCCGGTCTGAGGCGCCTGTTGAGCGCGAAGATCCCATTCGGCAAATGGGGGCATTTTCGCCAAAGGGCTATGATCGAGAGTTTACAAGACCGCGTCCTGCCGCCGATGAGCGACGACAACGATTTCCACGCAGGCATTTTGAGGATGATGGACCGCCTGTTATTGGTTTAGGCGATCACGTGCCGTCATTTTTACTGCGTCCGGTTACTTTAAAGTCAGAGCCCGCCACCGAAGACTAAGTCTTGTTCAGGCGTTAAAAGGGGCCATAGCCGCTTTTATTTTTTCTGCTTGTGCAGCCAATATGGCGTCGTCAGCCATTGCGCCGGGCGGGCGTAACGCAACGCCCTCCCATCGGGGCAAGATATGGAAATGTAGGTGGAAAATAACCTGTCCGCCTGCGCTTTCGGTAAATTGATGCAATGTGACGCCATCGGCGGCAAGCGCTTCTTTTACCGCCCGAGCAACATGCTGTACGCGCTTAATGAGTTCCGCCAAAGTATGTGTCGGAACGTCTAGGAGACCTCTGGCGCCGTCTTTGGGAATGACAAGGACGTGGCCTTCTGCGCGCGGCATAATATCCATAAAAGCCAGAGACATTTCGTCCTCATAGACCTTGTGCGCCGGGATTTCTCCACGAAGGATCTTTCCGAAAATATTATTAGGATCGTAAGCTTCTGTCATGATGCACTCTTAATCCCCATAATCAAAAGCCCGAATATTCGTGATCCGAAAATTGGCCGCTGGATAGACCCCAACAATTTCTAATTCTTTAGAAAAAAACGATAATTCCTCGAGCGCGCGACTTAAAGCAGGTTGCTGCGGATGGCCATCAACATCTACAAGGAAACGTGTTGCAGCAAATTCGCCCTCGACCATATAACTCTCAAGTCTTGTCATATTGACGCCATTCGTCGCAAATCCACCTAATGCTTTGTAGAGTGCAGCTGGCACGTTACGCACACGAAAAATAAATGTTGTGATTGTAGCGGGACAATCTTTTGACGCCCATTTTTTCGTTTTAGATAACACAACGAAGCGGGTTGTATTATGGGCCTCGTCTTCCACATTACTGGCTAAAACATCTAGGCCATATATTTGAGCAGCCAGTAAGGGAGCCAAAGCTGCTTTTTGTGGGTCATTCCATTCGGCTACTTCCCGCGCAGCCCCAGCTGTATCTCCAGCAGTAAAAGCATTCAGTCCAAGATCTCGAATAATTTTACGACATTGTCCGAGCGCATGAATGTGGCTGTAGACGTTTTTCAATCCTGCTTGAGTGGCGCCTTTGGGCGCCATGAGATGGAAATGAATTGGGAGAAAATACTCATCAACGATATGCAAAGATGATTGAGGCAAAAAATGATGAATATCAGCAACGCGACCGGCAATCGAATTTTCGATTGGAATCATCGCAAGCTGGGCGCGTCCTTCAGAGACGGCGGCAAAAGCATCTTCAAAAGTCGCGCAAGGCAGGGGCGTCAGGTCAGGATAAGCCTCACGGCAAGCGATATCAGAGTTCGCGCCAGCTTCTCCCTGAAAGGCGATGAATTGTGTCACGATCTATCCTAGTCAGCCAATCCAAAATTCAAAGTCTCTATATCTTCATATGTATCGACTGATAACCCAGAATGATCCACGAGGGCTAGGTCGATGCGCATGCCAGCCTCTAAAGCGCGCAATTGTTCTAGCTTTTCTCGCAGTTCAAGCGGTGAGGGGGATAATTTACTGAAACGCATGAGGCTTTCTCGTTTAAAGGCATATACGCCAATATGCCGTAGCATGGAGCCTTCTCCCCATGGCGCGGGCGCTCGCGTAAAATATAACGCTCTGGCGCGATGAGAATTCTCCATCGCGGCGACGACTTTAACGCTATTTTGATCATTAACCTGAGCTGGCGACATGCGCGTTGCTAGCGTCCCAATATCCACATCAGGTCTATCAAGCAGCGCGATCGCCTGGGTAAGCGCATCACGGGAGAGGCCAAATTGATCTCCTTGAAGATTGATGATTTTCCTAAACTGTCCTTCTGGGTCAAGGCGTGTCAGGGCTTCAAAAATACGATCGCTGCCAGAGGCATGATTTGATTGCGTAATGAGCGCATTGCCTCCCGCATCGAGAATGATTTTTGCGACAATTTGGCTATCTGTCGCAACATAAACAGGAGCGATGTCCGCTTCTTGAGCCTGACGCCAGACATGTAAAATCAAAGGTTCGCCGTTTATTTCTAACAGCGGTTTTGATGGGAGGCGATTAGACCCAAGTCGAGCCGGGATTATGATAACTGGCGCATCATGCGCCATATGCTCAGTAGACGTTATTATCTTCGGCAGTCCAGCCCTTGTCGGATTTGACGAAATGAAGCGTGCCTTCGCTTGTCAGAATTTCACTTTTTGCGAAGGTTCTATCCTCGCCAATTCCTAAAAAAGCGCATTTGCCTCTTTCGAGTTCTTCTTTGCACTTAGCTTCGAAACCTTCTGGAAATTGTATTTCAGCTTCATACATCAGCTCAAAAGCATTAAGCGCGTCTCGCTTGAGCTCTTTGCCTTGCACCTTTTTAAAAGAAACAATTTTCGCATCGACGCCGTTTTTTTCTAAAATATTGCGTAAAACTTTTGCTCCCGTTGCGTCGCCAGGCAAATGATCGCCACAGCCAGCTAAACTCAGCGAGGCTGCCACCGCCATTAATATATGCGTATGCTTAGCGATCATATTTTCCTCCAAAAACCACATCCGCGTCAGGACGCCTAAAATTCAAATAGGGCAACAAACAAGATTTTCCATTGGCCTGAGATTTGGGTCTTAAGACACTTCATGGAGAATCGTGGCCTTAACGGCTCCAGTAGGAGAGTGAGTTGATTTTTTGTTTGGCGAGAGTAACCTGACCAAGGTCAAGAAATTGGTCATTTTCAGCCTTCGTCAAAGCTTATGTGCGAGGCAAAACTAGGGCTTAACGCATACCCTGCGGAGCGCTCAGGTCCGCCGCATCTCCTGGGTCCGTGGGGTTGGTCGGCTGGCGATGGCGGGAGTGGCCTCCTTGAAGCCATCGTCAGTCGGCCGCCTTAATGTCAAAAAACCAAAAAAATCAATTTATTATAAATATGACGCAACGTCTTATTTGATCTTGGTTTCTTTGAATTCAACATGCTTTCTGACGACAGGATCGTATTTTTTGAATACGAGCTTTTCTGTCTTCGTGCGTGCATTTTTCTTTGTGACATAGAAAAAACCCGTGTCGGCAGATGACAGGAGCTTAATCTTAATCATGGCGGATTTAGCCATTTTCTAATCCATTTCAAAAAAAAGAAAGCCGCCCGCGCGAGATCGTCGGCAGGTGTCGGAATTGGCCGCAACATACGTCGAAGACCCAGGAAG
>OMIO01000185.1 GCA_900299115.1 Methylocystaceae bacterium
ACCGTCGTTAGCAAAAGCGCAAGTTTGTGTTTTTTTTTCGCCTTGTCCTGGTCATTTTCAGCCGGTACGTGTCGCGTTCGATCGAGTTCGCGATGCAATTTGCGTAATGAATAATGTAAATACTCTTCTTGTTTTGAGGTTAAGCATTGTGGATCATAAAAGCTGTTGGTCCTCTCCTGCTCTATCCAAGTTTGGGGAGTGTCTATTGATGTCGTTTTGACCGCGGATAATTTCGCTTGCGTATTAAGCGCTAGTCTACGCGTAATTTCGGCTAGTCTTTGCTCTAGCGAATTTCCGGTTTCAGCATTGAGGGGATCAGTTTTTTGTAAAGCTTTTGACCGAATTGTCTCATCAAGCCATTGGCGCAGCGTTTTGCCTTCGCGCCGAGCGGCCTCGCGCGCAGCATTGCGCGTGGAGGCGTCTAACTCAATTGGGTGGCGTGAGGAGATAGAGCTCATACAGGTCAAAGATCTGGCGCATCAGCCATTAAAAACCACAAAACTCGGCGATTCCGCTCAAGGAGCGCTGGCGTCGCCAAAGAGCCTCAGGCGTTGTTCAGTCGCCGCCGCTCACGCTGACTTTCTGTCAATCAGGGTAAACAAGGCGTTAAATTTTTAATCTTCGGCTCTTTTTATCTTTCGGCTCAACCCTCATGTCAGACTAGAGTCTCATCTAAAGAGCGCTCATGGAAGTAATTCTAAGTCTTGCGCCTATTGTCCTAATAGGAACACCGACTAGCTAAGAAATAGGGATAATTCGTTGGCCAATTATGGGGCTGCTAGAACTTCAGGTTTGAGGGGGTGCGTCAATGCCGCATTATAAGCCGCCAGTCGATGAAGCCCTTTTCTTACTCAATGACGTTTTTGGCCTGAGCGCATTGCAGGCTTTACCGAGCTTTTCAGAACTCACCGCGGATCTGGTTGAGCAGATTGTTCTCCAAGCGGCTAAATTATGTGAAGAAACGCTCGCGCCGCTGAATGCTTTGGGGGATCGAATAGGGTGTGTGCGGGATGGCGAGGGTCGTGTCCTCACGCCGCCAAATTTTAAAACAGCTTATGCCGCCTTTGCTGAGGGCGGATGGGTTGGACTGCCTGCGCCCGAGCAATATGGCGGTCAAGGTCTACCCTACACTTTATCAACGCTGGTTGATGAATTTGCCTCCTCAGCCAATATGGCGCTTGCCATGTATCCGGGACTGACGCAGGGCGCCCTGGCGGCTCTATTGCGCCATGGCACGCATCAGCAGAAGCTTTTATATGCGCCGAAACTTGCGCAAGGTCGCTGGACAGGAACAATGAACCTGACCGAGCCACAATGCGGTACAGATCTCGGCCTTTTAACAACAAAAGCCTCGCCGCGAACTGACGGTTCCTACTCAATCACAGGACAAAAAATTTTCATCTCTGCCGGCGAGCATGATCTTACGGAAAATATCATCCATCTTGTGCTCGCGCGCATTGAGGGGGCGCCGCTTGGAGTGAAAGGCATTTCGCTCTTTATCGTTCCTAAAATACTTGTTGCTGAAAATGGAGAATTAACCACACAAAATAAAGTCAGTTGCGGCGCTATTGAAGAAAAAATGGGAATACATGGCAACGCTACCTGTGTGATGAATTATGATGGCGCGCAGGGCTTTCTCCTCGGAGAAGCTAATCGCGGCCTAAATGCAATGTTTGTCATGATGAATGAAGCGCGGCTAGGCGTTGCTGTACAAGGCCTGGCTCAGTCGGAAGTGGCGTATCAAAATGCTGTGAGTTACGCCAAGGATCGTCTCCAGGGCCGGGCGCTGACAGGCGCTAAAAATCCCAATAAAAGCGCCGATCCAATCTTGGTCCATCCAGATGTGCGCCGCATGCTTCTTGAGATTAGATCCTTCAATGAAGCGGCGCGCGCTTTGGCGTTTTCAACGGCCATTGATAGCGACATCGTTCATCATACAAGCGATCCGCAGGCGCGGCAGGCGGCCGAAGATCGTTTGGGATTATTAACGCCAGTCATGAAAGGCGTCTTTACAGACATTGGATTTGAGAATTGCGTCAAGGCGCAGCAGGTTTTTGGAGGCCACGGATATATCCGTGAATGGGGAATGGAGCAATTTGTAAGGGATGCGCGCATCGCAATGATTTATGAGGGCGCTAATGGAATACAGGCGATTGATTTAGTGGGGCGCAAGCTGCCGCGGGACAATGGTCGCGCAGTTATGGCTTTTTTCAAGGATGCGGCTGACGTTCTCTCTCTACATCGCGACAATGCTTTGATGCAGGATTATGTCTTGCCAATGCAAGCAAGCCTTGACCACCTCCAAAAAGCAACTGTCTGGCTTATGAATAATGCGATTGGCAATCCCGATAACGCTGGCGCGGCGTCCTATGATTACATGCATCTTTTTGGACGGGTGGCTCTTGGCCTGATGTGGGTAAAAATAGCGCATGCAGCTTTAGCAAAGAAATTATATCAGCCTGAATTAACCCAAATCATGGATACGAAGCTGCAAGTCGGTAAATTTTATATGGAGCGTATGCTGCCTGAGACCGCGTATCGGCTGGTAAAAATCTCCTCAGGGGCGTCGACGATGATGTCTATTCCGATAGAGATGTTTTAAAAGATACCCTATCGTCTGTATGAGACGCGTTTTACAATAGAGAGGCCCTGATGCCCGAAGCGTTTATATATGACGCAATACGAACGCCTCGTGGGCGTGGTAAACCCGATGGCGCACTCCATGAAGTCTCATCGTTGGGCCTGGCTGTTGGCGTTTTAAAAGCGCTCAAGGAGCGTAGTGGGCTGTCTGGAGAAGAAGTTGACGATGTTATTTTGGGCTGCGTTGATCCTATTGGCGAAGCCGGCGGAGATATTGCGCGCGCAGCAGTGATTGCGGCTGGCTACGGCTACCGTACGCCAGGCGTTCAAATTAATCGATTTTGCGCTTCAGGGCTTGATGCCGTCAATTTTGCGGCGGCGGAAGTTATGTCTGGTCAGCATGAATTGGCAATCGGCGGCGGCGTCGAAAGCATGAGCCGCGTCGGCATTGGCGCTTCCGGCAGCGCTTGGCCAGTAGATCCCACTATCGCCATACCCGCATATTTTATGCCGCAGGGCGTTTCTGCTGATCTTATCGCCACAAAATATGGATTTACGCGCGAAGATGTTGATGCATACGCCGTTTTATCGCAACGGCGCGCAGCAGAGGCTTGGTCGCAGGGTAAGTTTTCAAAATCAATTGTGCCTGTCAAAGACATCAATAATATTACATTACTGGATCGGGATGAGCATCTGCGTCCGGGAACTGATCTCAAGGCGCTTGCAGCCTTGAAGCCTTCTTTCAGCTTTTTTGCTGAGCAGGGTGGATTCGACGCAGTCGCTATACAGGCTTACCCAGAAATTGAAAAATTGAATTATGTCCATCATGCGGGCAACTCTTCCGGCATTGTAGATGGAGCGGCTGCAGTTTTAATTGGCTCCCGTGAGGCGGGGACTAAATATGAGCTTACGCCACGGGCCCGCATTCGCGCATTTGCGAATATTGGTTCTGAACCTGCGATAATGTTGACGGGACCTGTAGATGTCACCAATAAACTGCTTGCTCGGGCTGGCGTAAAACTCGAGGAGATAGATCTCTTTGAGGTCAATGAGGCCTTTGCCGCCGTTGTTTTACGCTATGCGCAAGCCTTCCAGTTAGATCTTGAAAAAATTAATGTGAATGGCGGCGCCATTGCATTAGGCCACCCTCTTGGAGCCACTGGCGCAATGCTGATCGGCACAGCTTTAGACGAACTGGAGCGTAGGAATAAATCCCTTGCGCTCGTAACCTTGTGCATTGGCGCGGGAATGGGAACAGCAACGCTAATTGAACGCCTATAGTTTCTTTAAATATTGATTTTACGAGTTTTCGGAGCATTGGAATGAAACTTGAGAACTTCCGCTTTGAGAAGGATAAGGATGGCATTGCTGTTCTGACCTGGGACATGCCAGGTCGTTCCATGAACGTCATTACAGAAGACGTGATTGCTGAGTTAAATCTAGTTGTTGATGAAATAATTTCTCAATCGACAATAAAGGGATGCGTCATCACGTCAGGAAAAAAGGATTTTTCAGCTGGCGCTGATCTGAATTTATTATCACAAGGCGCTAAGCAATATGAGGCTGCGCGGCGTGAGATGGGGGAGGAAGCAGCTACCGTTATATTTTTTGAAAATTCTCGCAAGCTTTCCATTTTATACAGAAAATTAGAAGCCTGCGGAAAGCCTTTTGTTGCAACAATCAATGGCGTTTGTTTGGGCGGCGCGTTTGAGCTGGCGCTAGCATGTCATTATCGAATAATGTCAAGTAACGAAAAAAGTAAAATAGGTCTGCCTGAAATAAAAGTTGGTCTGTTTCCAGGTGCGGGCGGTACGCAAAGAGTTGCCCGACTAATGCCAACTGGCGATGCGTTACAGTTTCTTTTCAAAGGCGAGCAGCTCAAAGCTAAGGCTGCGCTGGCAAGTAAGCTCATTCATGAGATTGTCGCTGCCGAGGAGATGGTTGATCGTGCAAAGGTCTGGATTAATAGTAATTGCAAAGCTCAGGCTCCATGGGACGCTAAGGATTTTAAAAATCCTTCCGGAAAGGTTTTTTCTGCAACCGGCATGATGATTTGGCCCGCAGCGAACGCGATTTACCGGCGAGAAACCTTTGATAATTACCCCGCAGCAAAGGCGATCCTTCACGCTGTGTATGAAGGACTTCAGTTGCCAATAGATCAGGGACTGCTTGTAGAGTCTCGTTGGTTTGCCAAAATTTTACGCTCGAAAGAGGCGGCGGCGATGATTCGATCGCTATTTTTATCAAAAAATGAACTCGACAAAGGCGCTCGCCGACCAAAAGAGATTGGTCCGATTGTTTTACGTAAAATTGGCGTGATTGGCGCAGGCTTTATGGGCGCTGGCGTTGCTTATGTGAGTGCGTTGAGCGGCTTAGATGTGGTTTTACTTGATCGAGATCAGCTAAGCGCCGATCAAGGTAAGGAAGTAGTCAATAAATTAATTTCCGCCTCAGTAAGCAAAGGTCGCGCAACAGTGCAAGACCGCGACGCTTTGCTTGAACGTATTGAAGCTACGCAGGACTATTTAAAATTAAGTGGTTGTGATCTCGTCATTGAAGCTGTGTATGAAGAGCGAGGCGTTAAGGCGGAAGTTACCCAGCGCGCTCAAGCAGTATTAGGCCCTGACGTCATCTTCGCTTCCAATACCTCGACGCTACCCATAACCTCTCTTGCGGAGACATCGTTAAGGCCAGAGAATTTTATAGGCGTTCATTTCTTCTCGCCGGTAGAAAAAATGTCGTTGGTTGAGATTATTCTTGGTAAAAAAACAGGAGATCGCGCGCTTGCTACGGCGTTGGATTTTGTTCGAATAATCAAAAAAACGCCTATTGTCGTAAATGATACGCGAGGCTTCTTCGCGAACCGATGTGTTTTAAATTTTATTCGGGAAGGTCATATTATGCTGAGGGAAGGCATCCCCCCAGCAATGATTGAAGATGTTGCCAGAATGGCAGGCATGCCAGTTGGTCCGCTATCTTTAAATGACGAAGTCGCTCTTGATTTAGGATGGCGGATTTTAAATGCAACTAAAAAGGATTTGGGTGAGGCGGCTGTCGATCCAGCTCAAGAAAAAGTATTAAATTTTATGGTCGAGCCAGAGGGGCGCTATGGCCGTAAGAATGGTAAGGGATTTTATGATTATCCATCGATAGGAAAAAAAACCTTGTGGCCCGGGCTTACTATTTTCGCGCGGGATGATTTTAACGCCGAGCGGATCGATATTGCGGAAATGAAACAGCGTTTCCTGTGCGTACAAGCGGTCGAGGCGGCGCGCACGATTGCTGAGGGAGTTATAGTGGATCCTAGAGAAGCTGATGTTGGGTCTATTTTAGGATTTGGATTTGCGCCCTTTACTGGCGGCGCAATCTCCTACATCGATGGGTTAGGAATTCAGGAGTTTATCATTTTATGTGATCGCCTGGCGACGAAATATGGTTCTAGATTTATTCCGCCAAAATTATTACGAGAGATGGCCGCCAATAATCAAACCTTCTACGCACGTAATGGAGCGGCAGGCATTGCTTAAAAGTGAATAGTGCGTAGTTTCTGTGTGACCAAATAATAAGTTGGGCGCTCAAAAAAATCATCAGTTTTCTGGGTTATTCTTGTATTGTTTGCCCCAATTTTGATTTTATGGATCTTGATGAATGCCAATTTTTGTTATGCCTTTTCCGATCATTGATCCCGTTGCAGTTCAGTTGGGGCCTTTGCCAATTCGATGGTATGCTTTGGCCTACCTTGGAGGGTTCGCTGTCGCTTGGGTTGGCATGCGTTACCTCGTCTCTCGCGAAACCTTGTGGCTCAAGGGCGCAGTGAAGCCAAGCCGCGAGGGCATTGATGATTTAGTCGCCAATGTCGCCTTAGGCGTTATTATCGGCGGACGTCTTGGGCATGTATTAATCTATGATCCTAAATTTTATTTTTCTCATCCGATCGAAATCTTGCAAACATGGAAGGGGGGCATGGCCTTTCATGGCGGTCTTGTTGGCGCAATAATCGGCATGATGTTTTATGCGCGTCGTAGCAACATCCCTTTTTTAACGATTAGCGATCTGTGTGCGACTGTAACGCCTGCAGGTTTATTTTTTGGGCGTTTGGCGAATTTTATTAAGCCAGAAATGTGGGGGCGCGCATCAGATGCTCCTTGGGCTATGGTGTTTCCAACAGCTGGCGATCTTCCGCGTCACCCCAGCCAGCTTTATGAGGCTGGATTAGAGGGGCTCATTTTAGGTGGATGCTTATGGGCGGCGGCGCAAGCCGGCTTGCTCAAGCGTCCAGGATTAATCACGGGGCTTTTTGGAATTGGTTATGGCTTGGCGAGGATCTTTTGTGAGTTTTTCCGCGAGCCCGATCCTGTGCAAGAGGCCTTGTCGAATGGTTTGACGATGGGCATGGTCCTTTCGCTTCCCCTAGTTTTTATCGGCGTGGGGATCGTTTTTTTTTCTTTGCGCCGTCGAGGAGTTGCTGAATGAATGATTTGAAGCGCGAGATTGCTGCTACAATCGTCCATGACGGACCAATCACCTTAGAACAGTTTATGTCTATGTGCCTTACGCATCCACGCTTTGGCTATTACATGACGCGCGATCCATTTGGCGCTGAAGGCGATTTTATCACCGCTCCAGAGATCAGTCAGATGTTTGGGGAGTTAATTGGCGTATGGACAACAGAGGCCTGGCGATTGTCCGATAGCCCAGCATCAGTGCAGCTGGTCGAGTTAGGGCCGGGCCGCGGCACATTAATGGCGGATGTCTTGCGCGTGGCCCGCATTGCGCCAGAATTTCTTCAAGCAGCCGCGTTGTCGCTTGTCGAAACAAGTCCCGTGTTGAGAGAATTGCAAAGAAAGATCTTATTTAATGCGCCATTACACGTTGAGTGGCGCGAGCAATTTTCTCAAATCCCGGAAGGGCCAAGCTTTATCTTGGCTAATGAATTTTTTGATGCCTTGCCCGTCCGTCACTATGTAAAAACGATTGCAGGTTGGCGTGAGCGACTTGTTGGACTTGATGCGGAAGGCTCATTGACTTTTGGGCTTAGCCAACAGGTTGAAACAAGGTTGACGATTGCAGCGCAAGAAGGGTCAATTATCGAAATTTGTCCAACGGCTCAACTATTGATGAGCGAAATAGCTCAAAGACTTGTTGATTATGGCGGCGTATGTTTGATTATCGATTATGGTTATTTAGAAACCTCGCTAGGCGATAGCTTGCAGGCTGTTACGCGTCATGCTTATGCGGATCCGCTAGAGGCTCCAGGTGATGCGGATCTTACCGCTCATGTTGATTTTGCCGCGTTAGCGCGCGCGGCTAAAGCCAGAGGCGCCAAAGTATTAGGGCCTGTCAGCCAAGGTTATTTTCTACAGCAGTTGGGTATTGAGCGTCGAGCAGAGGCGCTCTCAAAGAAAGCAACTCCAGAACAGGCTTATGAAATCGCTCTTGCGCTTGAGAGATTAACCAGTGCATCGGATGAACGACGACACATGGGTGATCTATTCAAAGTCATGGCCGTTACGCATCCAGATTTGCCAGATTTGCCCGGATTCTTTGAATAGGCCACTTAACTGTTTGTGTCTGATCCGTGCGCCTGATTTCTGTGCGATTTTTTAAAGAAATTTGGCGTGATATTTTGCCTGGAACAAAATTATAGTGGAGATAAATAACAATCATGCAAAGCGTGCCGGTTTTAACTGCGAGAAACCTGGCATTGCCCGGTGGGCGTCATGCGTTTTTTACCCGCAAGGGGGGGGTCTCATCTGGGATATATGATTCTTTAAACGGAGGCGTTGGCTCAAACGACGTCCCTGAGAATGTTAAAGAAAATCGCCGTCGCATGGCGGTCGCTCTTGATGTTGATGAAGATCGATTTTTAGTTCCCTACCAAATTCATTCTGCTGAAGCGCGAATAGTTGCGCGGCCTTGGCCAGTCGGCGCGCGTCCTCGATGCGATGGACTCGTAACCAATGCTAAATCCCTAGCTCTTGGCGTTACAGGCGCAGACTGTGGAATGTTGCTTTTCGCAGACGCAAAAGCACAGGTCGTTGGCGCTTGTCATGCGGGTTGGAAAGGGGCCTTTTCCGGAATGATTGCTGCGACAATTGATAAAATGGTAACATGCGGCGCGCGGCGCTCAGATATTCATGTCGCCCTCGGGCCAACAATCGGCCCTAACAGTTACGAGGTTGGTCCAGAATTTATTCAATGCTTTATAAACAAAGACCCGACTTATGCTCAATTTTTTATCCCTTCGCAGCGCCCGGATCACGCGCTATTCAATCTGCCGGGATTTATTAATTTGTCTCTCGAAGGGCTTAATGTCGCTTCTTTCGAGAATCTCAGCATAGACACTTACGGCGATGAAAATCGGTGTTTCAGCTTTCGTAGATCTACGCATCGTCAAGAGCCAGACTATGGGCGGCTGGTTTCTGCGATTGCGCTGAGTTAGCTATTTTGTCGCATAACTAAACAGCATTGCATGCGGTAAACCGCGTGGCGGCGGCGGGAAAGGCGCGGCTTGACGCACAGCTGAAATGGCGGCTGCGTCTAATTCGGCTGAACCACTTGATTTATAGATAGCCTGGTGCGTCAAATTGCCTGCTTCATCAATATAAAAAGAGACGACGCCTTTTGTGATAGTCGGATTAGCCTTGGCGCTTGAGGGAATGCGCATATGTGGCATAATTAATCCATAGAGAATTGTCAGATAGGTCGTTTTCGCTTGACCTCCTCCAACCGGCGAGAATTTTGGTGGCGCGCCAATTTTATAGTCGGGGATTGGCGCGAGGCCGGCGATTTGATCGGCAATTGATGGCGCATCGCCTTTTTTCGCCGTTTTCGTTTCCTGGGCTTGCGTCTTGTCAATCGTCTTTGGCGTTTGTTGCGCTTGCTCTATGATTTCAGCGTCAGGTTTATCCTCTATTTGCTTCTGCGGCGCGGCTTCAGGCGCTTTCGCCGCGCCGTCAGTATCGGTTGCGTCTTTTAGCCCTTGTGGCTTCTCATCTTTCTGAGTGACCTTATCCGTGGGCTCCGCCTTGCGGGGCGCCTTTTGTTCTTGGTCCTCAGGCGCATCGCGTTCAGATTTTGTTTTGCTCTCCATCTTTGGCGCATCAAAAGCCGGCTCCTCAACCACGGGCGGCGGTGGCGGCGGTTTTTGTTGTTCTTGCTTTGGCTCGGGCTGCGGCTCTGGTGGTTTGGGCGGCTCTTGCGGTGGTGGTTCTGTAATCACCTCAACAGGCACTTCTTCGAGCGGCGGTGGCGCAAGCATGGCGGCGCGGTGATCTTGCCACATCAATATCGCAAAAATCGATGCGTGGAGGAAAAGGCACAGCAAGACAAAGGCGACAAAGCGTCGACGAGGTTTAACCCCGCCATCTTTGCGTCGCTCAAAAAGTTGGTCCGTCGCAGCCGCGACCAAGTTTTTAGCGAAAGTCTTTTGTCGAACTGTTTCAGCCATAGAAAGGGAAAATACCCAACGCCGCCTCGTTAGAAATAGAGCTTATGCATGCGAGGGGCCGCGCATGATGTTGACATAGGCGCGCCCAGTCGATGGCGATCAGGCGCAATCCCATTATGTCTCTAGCACGATGAAAGCGCTGGAAATTTGGCGTGATTGACGCCGAGGCAATATTTTTATCGATTGCGTCCAATTATACGATAAATAGGCCGAGGATCTCGGGCATCATTTATTTAACATATTGATAAATAATGTTTTTCTTATTTTAGGCGGCGCCGTCCTGGCGCGCGGTTGTTTAAGTTTCGTTATTCTCGGGCGTTGAAAACACGTCTTTATGCCGCAGCTTGGCTTTGATTATTGCCCTGCGGGCAGGCGTATAGGTGGTTGGTCGGGATTTTGCTGAATCGGGAGCAAGATGCGCATGGCCAAATTAATTCAATTCAAGCGTCGGGAAATTCTTGGGGCAGCGAGCGTTTTTCTGGGCCTTCAGCCGCTGCTAGGTGCAAAACAGACGCGCGCCGAACTCCCTAATTTCTCACCTGATGTCGAGATCGAGTTATATGCGCGTCGCGATCGCGTAAGTATTTTTCCTGATACGCAAACGCCAGTGTGGCGATATGTCGGTCACTTGCTCAAGGGTCCCGCCAATAGTTTGAGTAATGTGAATGATAGTTATCTTGGTCCGACCTTACGCTTTGTTAGCGGGCAAAAGATTCGTGTGCATTTACATAATGAATTACCTGAGCCCACTATTACGCACTGGCATGGACTTCACGTTCCAATGGCGGCGGATGGCCGCCCTAGTCAAGCGATCGGCAATGGCCAAACCTATGTCTACGACTTTGAGGTCCGCAATCGCGCAAGCATGAACTTCTATCATCCACATACGCATGAGGCGACGGCAACACAGCTTTACCGAGGTCTTGCAGGTCTAATCATTGTAGAAGATGAAGAAGAGAGAGCTTTAGAATTACCTTCTGGCCCTTATGAAATTCTTCTCGCGCTTCAAGATCGTGTTTTTAACAAGGATAATCAATTCGTATATCGCTCTGATATGCATCAGTCTATGTTTGGTTTTTATGGCGATCAAATTCTCGTTAATGGACAGAGACAGTATCATTTAAATGTTGACTCGCGCGCTTATCGATTTCGGATAGTCAATGCGTCGAATGCGCGTATTTATAAACTCGCCTGGAATGATGGGACGCCTCTAACAGTAATTGGCGTTGATGGCGGCTTGCTGAATCAGCCAGAAAATCGAGCTTATATTATGCTCGCTCCATCAGAGAGAGTGGATTTATGGGTAGATTTTAGTGGGCGATCGATTGGTTCCAAGCTCAGTATGCAGAGTTTGAGTTTTGCCGGCCTTGTTCCAGAGATGGCTCAAACGAGAGTTCAGGACAATGAAGGGGAGAAGAACGGATCTTTTACAGTCTTCTCAGTCTCTGTGACGCGACAGGTGGGTGAAAGTCCGAAAGTGCCTGAGCGCTTATCTAAAATTAAGCCTCTCGATACAAGTAAAGCGGCAAATCCTAACCAGCCAATTCCGATAGCTATTGGAATGGGACATATGCGGCTAACGCTTAATGGACGCGTCTATGCGCAGGAAGGGTTTCTGCCCTATGAGCATATTCGCTTAAATTCTCTGCAGCTTATCGATATTTTTCATGATCATAGCGGTATGGGTATGATGTCGATGATGGCCATGGGGCACCCAATTCATTTACATGGTCAGCCCTTCCAAATTTTGAAAAGAACTTTTTCTGGAGATGATACGGCGTATGCGACAATAAAGGACGGCTTCATTGATTCTGGCTATAAAGACACCGTACTTGTTGCGCCGGGCGAGCGCGTTGAAATTATTAAGCCCTTTGACGATTTTGTCGGTGAATTCATGTATCATTGCCATAATGTCGAACATGAAGATATGGGTATGATGCGAGAGTTTAATGTTGAATGAGTTCTTAAATTTTTTGAAGATCCTTTTTAAAAAATACAGAAATTGAAAAATTTCTTGCACTGCTAACTAAGATTGGGTTTTTTTGTCTTAGCTTTCTCTGCAAGCTCAGCAAGCGCGCGTAAGATACGACGCGTACCTGTCAGTCTTTGTTTCATTGTCTCAAATTCACGAATAAAAACGACGCGCATGTCAGGGCGCACTTTTGCAGAGACGCCCTGCTCAGCAATAAATCTGACAAGGCCTTCAGGATTCATGAATTGATTGTCTCGGAAGGAGATAATGACGCCCTTTGGGCCTGCGTCCACTTTTTCAATATGAGCGCGTCGACAAAGAGCTTTGATCGCGACAACTTCAAAAAGCTGTTCAACTTCTGGCGGCACAGGACCAAAGCGATCTATCATTTCGGCGGCGAAGGACTCAATGTCTTGATCTGTTTCAAGTGTAGAGAGCCGGCGATAAAGTTGTAGTCTCAATGTTAGATCGGCGACATAGCTTTCGGGAATCGTAACAGGCGCGCCAATTGCGATGGTGGGCGACCATACTTCTTCTTGTGGCTCTTCTATCCCCGCCTTGAGAAGGGTAATCGCATCGCCAAGCATCTGCTGGTAGAGTTCATAGCCAACTTCTTTGATATGTCCCGACTGCTCGTCGCCGAGAAGATTTCCCGCACCACGAATATCAAGATCATGACTGGCGAGTTGAAAGCCCGCGCCAAGCGTATCGAGTGATTGTAGCACTTCAAGGCGTTTGTGCGCTTGTGGGGTTATTGTACGGTTGGCTGGCGTCGTGAAAAGGGCGAAAGCGCGGGTTTTTGAGCGTCCAACGCGACCGCGTAATTGATAGAGCTGCGCTAGCCCAAACATATCTGCGCGCCATACAATTAAGGTGTTGGCTGTTGGGATATCTAGGCCTGATTCGACAATGGTTGTTGAGAGCAGAATATCAAATTTTCCATCATAAAAAGCCGACATTTTATCTTCGAGTTCGCCAGGACTCATTTGTCCATGCGCAATTACAAACTTTGCTTCGGGAACATTCTCTCTCAAATAAGTTGCTGCGGCCTCTATATCTTCGATGCGAGGACAAACAAAAAACGCTTGTCCGCCACGGTAGCGTTCACGAAGCAAAGCTTCGCGAACGATAAGAGGGTCGAAAGGCGAAATAAAACTTCTTACGGCAAGGCGGTCTACTGGCGGCGTTGCGATCAGAGAAAGCTCTCTTACGCCTGTCATTGCAAGTTGTAGCGTGCGTGGAATGGGGGTTGCCGATAGTGTCAGAACATGTACTTCAGCGCGCAGTTCTTTCAGGCGCTCTTTGTGGCCAACTCCAAAGTGTTGTTCTTCATCAATGATCACTAAGCCGATATCTTTGAAGGAAACACCCTTTCCTAATAGCGCATGCGTGCCAATGAGAATATCTACACGTCCTTCGGCGAGGTCTTTTTTAGTCTCCCGCGCCTCTGTAGCGCTCACCATTCGTGAAAGACGCCCAACTTTAATTGGTAGTCCCGCAAAACGATGGGTAAAAGTTTTATAATGCTGGCGCGCTAATAACGTTGTTGGGGCGACAACGGCGACTTGTTTGCTGTTAATGGCTGCACAAAATGCTGCGCGCAGAGCAACCTCTGTTTTGCCAAATCCCACGTCGCCGCATACAAGGCGATCCATTGGGCGCCCAGCATTGAGATCCTCGATAACAGAGTCGATGGCGGCGAGTTGATCTTCGGTTTCATCATATGGAAACCGGGCGCAGAATTCTTCATAAATTCCCTCTGGCGGAGCAAGTTTAGGCGCTTGGCGTAATTGTCTTTGCGCAGCAATGGCGATTAGTCCTTTTGCCATTTCGCGGATACGATTTTTCATCCGCGCTTTGCGCGTTTGCCAGCCAGCTCCGCCTAGTCGATCAAGTTGCGCTTCAGTATCTTCGCCGCCATAACGCGTGAGGAGTTCAATATTTTCTACAGTCAAATAAAGTTTATCGCCGCCTGAATAGTGAATCTCAAGACAGTCATGCGGCGCGCCGGCTGCAGCAATGGCGCCTAGGCCAACGAATCGTCCGATCCCGTGATCAACATGAACAACAAGATCGCCGGCTGTTAAGCTGGCGATTTCATTGAGGAGTGCGTCAGCTGATTTTCTCTTTCGGCGCCTTCGAATAAGGCGATCGCCAAGTATATCTTGTTCGCCAATAATAATATAAGAATCTGTCTCAAAACCGTGTTCAAGGCCGAGCACTGTTAGTGTAACTGTTCCAAGCCCTTCTCTTTCGCGTGGGGTCGCGAGAGCAGAAGGGAGCGAGGTGACTGAAATAATATTTTTAAGGCCATGTTCCTCAAGAACATGCCCCAGTCTCTCGCAGGAACCATCTGACCAGCCGGCGATAATTATAGAGCGACCTTTTTCTCTTTCTGATTTTATATGGTCGACGGCTGATTGAAATACATTCGTTTCAGGCATGTTGCGCTCAGGCGCAAAGTCGCGTCCAAGTCGCGCGCCGCCATCAATAATCCCATGTTCCGTTGAGACCTCAAAAGGCGAAAATTGAATATTGGCGCGTTGATTAAAACATGCAGTCCATTCTGCCTTTGTCAGATAAAGCGTTTCGGGGGTTAGGGGTTTATAGGTTGATGTCAGTGGACTGATGTCATGCGCCTCTTTACGCGCGTGATAATAATCCATTACTTGTTTTAAGCGTTCGTCCGCCGCCTCTTCCACCAGCGTATCGAGGAGTAGCGGGGCGGGACCTATATAATCAAATAATGTGTCCATTCGTTCATAGAACAGAGGTAGCCAGTGTTCCATCCCTGCATAACGGCGGCCTTCACTGACAGCTTCATATAGCCCATCATTGCGCGTTTCGCCGCCAAAGAGCGCGGCGTAAGATTGACGAAAGCGACGCATTGTATCGCTGGTTAAGCGGAGCTCGCTCATGGGCGTTAAGTCGAGTGCGTGCAATTGACCGATTGCGCGTTGTGTTTCGGGATCAAAGCTGCGGATAGACTCGAGTGTATCGCCAAAAAAATCGAGTCTGATCGGAGAAGCGGCCCCAGGGGGAAAGAGGTCAATAAGACCGCCTCTTTGCGCATACTCACCTGTTTCATGAACAGTGCTTGCGCGCATATAACCATTTGCTTCAAGCCAGAGTGCGAGTTCATCAAGCTTAACAACATTTCCTGGGACAGCAGAGAAGCTTTCTGCAGCAATTAATTTTCGAGGCGGTGTGCGTTGGAGTATGCAGTCGATTGTCGTAGTGATAACGCGTGGTCTGTCCGCAGATGATTTAGCGCGTGTTAATCTTGATAGCGCAGTCATGCGCCGCGCAACAATTCCAGCGTGTGGCGAAACGCGGTCATAAGGCTGACAATCCCAAGCGGGAATATCGAGAATTTCAATATCTGGTCCAGAAAAATGCAAGGCTTCGCGAAATGAAGCAGAGCGCGCCGCATCGCGGGCAATATGAACAAAGACCGCCTCTTGCCCTTGTGTAAGTTTTGCGCGTGCGCGTGTTAGGTCAGCACACAGAAAGGCGTCGAAACCCTCCGGAGCTCGACTAAAAAGTAGTTTTTCACCCTTCTCAAGGCGCGCGCAGGCAGAAAGCAAATCTTGAGAGGCATTTTTCGTAACTGATTTCAACGTCAATGGATCGGTCCAGAATGTGTGTGAAAAGCGATGATCTCTCTAAAAAGCTCTGTATCATGTTCAAACGGCGGCTTGGCCCCGGAAAGCCAGCTGAGCAACTCCGCATCGGGCAAATCTAGAAGCGCTTCAAGCGCCTCTAGCGCTGAAGGATTTAGGGTTTCCAGCCGCGCATCAACAAATGTTCCAAGCAAAATATCCAATTCACGCATTCCTCTTCGCCAGGCGCGCACTCGAATGCGTTTTCGACGAATTTCTTCGTTATTCATCGGGTTGCTCACTTTAAAGGGGATGCCATAACGCGCGACTTAACCTGATGCGTGAGGAAAGAAAAGCGCACTTTGGGTCTATCTCAACTTTGGTTGGTTTTTACGGGTTGGCGTTAGTCGATCAAAATCGACATTTGAGCTTTAACCGGTTTCTGCTGGATTAAGGGATTTGCTTGACTTCATTCTGCCGCTGCCCTATCCGCAAGCCTCGCGCCCGCACTGCGCTTGCGGGGGAGTAGCTCAGTTGGTTAGAGCGCCGGCCTGTCACGCCGGAGGTCGCGGGTTCAAGTCCCGTCTCTCTCGCCATTAAATCAATTACTTGTCTGATCATCAGCGAAATAAACCCGCCGATCCTCTCCCGGCTCGGACAGGCGTTCTTGTCCTGATGTCATAATTGATCTGAACAGGATTGGCGCTTTGGGCGAGAAAAAAGAGCTTTTCGCGCTTTGGCGTTTTCTCTGGGCGCATCATGGCGGTTGGCTTGGAAGAGGGGCAATTCGATCTATCCTCTCTTCAGGCGTCGGATTATTTTAGTGATACAGTGCGCATCTGAGTGCGTCTTCCTATATATTAATGAGATTGCGTGGGTTTAAGGAAAGAGTAGGCTGATGAAGAAGCATTGGAAATATATCGCGATTATTGCCTCTTTTGTTTTTGTAACGCCAATGACTGAAGTTATGGCTAAGTCCGCCAGCAGAGGAAGTTCGCTCAACTTACCTCAAAATCTAAAAACAAATAATGATTGGCTAGACGATGGGGCCGCGCAAGATATGCGACCTAATGCGGATGATAATGATCGTTATTTTCTAGAGCAGGAAAATTTCGCCAATAGCGACCCGGAAAGATATTCGGCGATGGGAAGTTATTTGGATAATTACCCTGGTCAAGGCTGGTATTATTGAGCCTGTAAAAACTTAAGACCGCTGGTCTTTGCCCGTGGTCTTTCGCCTTTTTGGTTCTAAGGAATGATAAACCTTGGCCTAGGACTGTCACGGAAATTTTAATCAGAGCGACCCTAATTGTCCTTGCTGTTAATATCCTAGCACTTAACCGATGATGTTGTGATTGCGGGTGGCTAAATAAACTACCTTGTTCCTTTTTTAGAAAAATCCCTGGCCTCGGCAATCGTGTCGTTGATGTTTCTCCCGATATTTTCGATGAAACGATCTACCGCGCTAAGTTCTTGTCTCGCTTGTTCCAATCTCTCTTCAAGAATTTGAATAAAATTTTCTAGTTCCTGTTTCTGTAATGCGTCTTTTTCTTGTGCCTCGGCGCTTTGCCTTTTTAACGCATGATAATCATCGGTGACGCGTGCAGAATAGGATTTTTCTTCAGATAATTGTATTTCGAGAGAATTTATAATCTCTTTGGCGTTTTTCTTGAGCGTCTCATTGGCTTCGATGAGGTCTTTGATGAGGTGAGTGGTCGCTTCGATTGTTTGGGAGAGGTTTTTCATATGTATAAGCGAGCTTTCATCCGCCAAGCGCGGGGAGCTGTCAACGCTAGGAATTTCGAAGGGTATGCTCATGCTGCCATAGTCGTCTTCTGCAGCTGAGGCCTTTTGCTCGGATTCAAAATGCTTGGGGTGAGCATATTTCATAAATTCAGGAGGCGTTTTTTTTATCTCTCTTGTTTCAGCATCGGCGTGAGCTGAGAGTGAGTCTAAATCGTCTATCTTGTTGAGCATTGAGCTAATTTTTTGCCCGTATTTTCTTTGCTCCTCTTTATCTTTCTTTTTCATATCTAACGCTCTTCAACAGACTTTTTATTGGTTGACTATTAAGTATAAGCAGTTGGCGACTAAGGGGCGTGTAGCTATTTTTGTGATGAAGTGAGCAATGGCGAGACGTAAATGAGAGATTTTTATCAAGTTTTGATCCAAGGCAAGTATAGCCGAGTTCTCGTTAACAAAGAAGCGTCTTTATAGCGAAAGAATGTCGCTCCTGATAATAAAAATTACAAAATTTTTAAGCGCAAAAAATAACTTTTTATTTAAGTGCGTAAATTCAGAAAAATTAAATAAACATGTAATTAAAGTCGATTTCAAGGCCATCCTAAT
>OMIO01000186.1 GCA_900299115.1 Methylocystaceae bacterium
CTTTATAAATTATTGTTTTTATTATGATTTATATCGAGATTAAGCCGTGCGGCGCTCCGCTTAACTGGAGCATGGCGACTAGTCTTAAGTTTACTGAAACCCTTCCTGATCAGGGTAGTTGCAAATCAGGTGAGCCCTCCCCTAAGATCAGCATCTTGAGGGTGCGGATTTGCCAAATCGGCGCAGGCTATGCGCTTTTGGCTCCAGCGCAGCCTTGAGCTTCCACCTTTTATTAGGCGGTTGCTTATATCAAGCGCGATGAGGTTCGATTCGTCCCCACGGGCGGTCCTTCTGGAGATAATAAATGAGCAAGGTTAGCGGCGGAGAATCTAAGAACACGCTTTACTGCTCATTTTGCGGCAAGAGCCAGCATGAAGTTCGAAAACTCATCGCCGGTCCCACTGTATTTATCTGCGACGAATGCGTTGAGCTTTGTATGGATATTATCCGCGAGGAGAGCAAATCCTCGCTGATCAAACAGCGCGACGGCATTCCTACGCCAAGAGAAATTTGTAAGGTTCTTGATGATTATGTCATCGGACAAGCACAAGCTAAACGCGTCTTATCTGTTGCGGTCCACAATCATTATAAGCGGCTTAATCACGCAACAAAAAATGGCGACGTTGAATTAGCGAAATCAAATATTCTGCTGATTGGCCCCACTGGCGTTGGCAAGACAATGCTTGCGCAAACACTGGCCAGAATCCTTGACGTGCCTTTCACCATGGCCGACGCCACGACGTTGACTGAAGCTGGCTATGTCGGCGAGGATGTTGAAAATATCATTTTAAAATTACTGCAAGCGTCAGACTATAATGTTGAACGCGCGCAGCGCGGCATTGTCTATGTTGATGAGATTGATAAAATCTCTCGCAAGTCCGACAACCCCTCTATCACGCGCGATGTTTCAGGCGAAGGCGTCCAGCAGGCGCTGTTAAAAATAATGGAAGGCACAATCGCCTCTGTGCCGCCTCAAGGCGGCCGCAAGCATCCGCAGCAAGAATTCTTACAAGTCGACACAACAAATATTCTCTTTATTTGCGGCGGCGCTTTTGCTGGACTGGAAAAAATTATTTCTCAACGCGGCCGCAGCACCTCGATTGGTTTTGCCGCAACGGTTCAAGCCCCAGACGAGCGCCGCACAGGCGATATTTTCCGTCAGGTGCAACCTGAGGATCTTCTCAAATTTGGGCTCATCCCTGAATTTGTTGGCCGCTTACCCGTACTTGCGACACTTGAAGATTTAGACGAAGAAGCGCTTAAGAAAATTCTGACCGAACCTAAAAACGCTCTGGTCAAACAATATCAGCGTCTTTTTGAGATGGAGAACGTTGAGCTCACCTTCCAAGATGAAGCGCTTTCCGCCGTCGCCCGAAAAGCTATTGAGCGCCATACAGGCGCACGCGGCCTTCGCTCAATTATGGAAGGCATTTTGCTCGACACAATGTTTGATCTCCCTGGCCTCGAAGGCGTCGAACAGGTCGTCATCGGACCCGAAGTCGTCGAAGGCAAGGCGCGCCCACTTTATATCTATGCTGAGCGCTCCGAGAAAAGCGGCGCGAGCGCCTAATTGGCGCTTTGTGAAACAATTCTTCTGGGGGCTTTAACGCCTCCAGTCGATCTTGAGCTATCCTTGAATTGCCTGTTCGCGTACACCATCTGCTGAGTCTGAGCGCTGCGTAAAAAAAGCCTTTTTACTGGTGAGTTTGCGGATATTTGAGCGAAATTCGCAAGACTAGTCACAACCGCTCCATTCGCTCAATCCGTCGCATTGCCGCTAACGGGATGCGCCCTACTGTGAGGAAGCCAAGAGAATGACGACTGAAAAGCGCGACGCCATTACGCCAGGAACCGTCGAGAGCTATCCAGTATTGCCTCTTCGCGACATTGTCGTTTTTCCGCATATGATCGTGCCTCTCTTTGTTGCACGCGAGAAGTCTATTCGCGCGCTTGAAGAAGTAACAAAAACAGATCGATTAATTCTTCTGGCGACTCAGAAAAATGCAGGCGATGACGATCCTGCTACAGCGGATATTTTTACCGTTGGCACGCTCGCTTCTGTATTACAGTTGCTCAAACTTCCTGACGGCACGGTGAAAGTGCTCGTCGAAGGCGTCGCGCGCGCGCAAGTGCGCAACTACACCAGCGCTGATGATTATTACGAAGCCGACGCGGAAGCGATCGCAGATGAAATCGGCTCCCCCATTGAGATAGAGGCGTTAGGCCGCTCTGTGATTTCAGAGTTTGAGAGCTATGTGAAATTGAATAAGCGCATCTCTTCAGAGGTTGTTGGCGCGGTTACGCAAATTGAAGATTTTTCCAAGCTTGCGGATACTGTCGCCTCGCATCTTTCTGTCAAGATTGCTGAAAAACAAGATGTGCTTGAGACAATCAGCGTCACCAAGCGCCTTGAGAAATGCCTTTCATTGATGGAAAGCGAAATCTCCGTACTTCAAGTCGAGAAGCGCATCCGCACGCGCGTTAAACGTCAAATGGAAAAGACGCAGCGCGAATATTATCTCAATGAACAAATGAAGGCGATTCAGAAAGAGCTTGGCGACGAAGACGGCAAAGATGATCTTGCTGAGCTTGAGGAGCGCATAAAAAATACGAAGCTCTCCAAAGAAGCGCGCGATAAGGCTACTGCTGAATTTAAAAAATTAAGACAAATGTCGCCTATGTCGGCAGAAGCCACAGTTGTGCGCAACTATCTCGACTGGATCATTTCTATCCCATGGGGAAAGCGCTCTAAGGTTAAGCGCGATCTTGGACAAGCTCAGCTTGTACTGGATGCGGAACACTTTGGTCTGGAAAAGGTCAAGGAACGCATTCTTGAATATCTTGCCGTTCAAAGCCGGGCGAATAAATTATCTGGACCAATTCTCTGCCTTGTAGGACCACCTGGCGTGGGCAAAACTTCGCTTGGCAAATCCATCGCGAAAGCAACCGGCCGCGAATTCGTTCGTATGTCGCTTGGCGGCGTTCGAGATGAAGCAGAAATTCGAGGACACAGAAGAACCTATATCGGGTCAATGCCTGGCAAGATCATTCAATCCATGCGCAAGGCGAAGACCTCAAATCCACTCTTCCTGCTCGATGAAATAGATAAGATGGGAATGGATTTCCGTGGAGATCCGTCTTCTGCATTGCTCGAAGTTCTCGATCCTGAGCAGAATGCGACATTTAATGATCACTATCTTGAAGTAGATTATGATCTGTCAAATGTGATGTTTGTAACAACAGCCAATACGCTCAATATCCCTGCTCCGCTCATGGATCGCATGGAGATCATTCGTATTGCCGGTTATACAGAAGATGAGAAAGCAGAAATCGCGCGCAGACATCTTATCCCGAGCGCCGTTCATAAGCATGGACTTGCGCCAGAGGAGTGGATGATTGCGGATGACGCGTTGTTAACGCTGATCCGCCGCTATACGCGTGAAGCAGGCGTGCGTAATTTAGAAAGAGAAATCTCTAATCTCGCGCGTAAAGCAGTAAAAGAAATACTGCTCAAAAAGACTAAAAAGATTGTCGTTACGTCCGAAAATATCACCGATTATCTCGGCGTGCCAAAATATCGATACGGCGAAGCTGAGCTTGAAGATCAAGTCGGCGTTGTTACTGGCCTCGCCTGGACAGAAGTTGGCGGCGAGCTCCTGACAATTGAAGGCGTCATGATGCCTGGCAAAGGCAAGATGACTGTCACCGGGAATTTGCGCGACGTAATGAAAGAGTCAATTTCAGCCGCCGCGTCCTATGTGCGTTCTCGCGCTGTTGATTTCGGCGTCGAGCCGCCAATTTTTGACCGTCGCGACATTCACGTACACGTTCCAGAAGGCGCAACCCCAAAAGATGGGCCTTCCGCTGGCGTCGCCATGGCGACAGCGATTGTCTCAATCATGACCGGCATTCCCGTGCGACGCGACATCGCTATGACCGGCGAAATCACCCTTCGCGGTCGCGTTCTTCCGATTGGCGGCTTGAAAGAAAAGCTTTTGGCGGCCTTGCGCGGCGGATTGAAGAAAGTTCTGATCCCAGAAGAAAACGCAAAGGATCTGGCGGAAATCCCGGATGCTGTGAAGAATGGTCTGGAAATCGTTCCAGTAGCTCGAATGGAAGAAGTGCTTCAGCATGCGCTCATTTCACAACCAACGCCGATTGTTTGGGAAGAGCCTGCTGCTGATGTCGCTAAACGCACGGGCGGGATAGGGGACGACGATAGTTCTGGCGTGCGCGCTCATTAGAGATGCGCTTCTTTAAATCCCGGCTGCGCCTTTTGACGCCGCCGGGAAAGTCTCTTTCGCCTGAATATCAACACATATTGGTCAATCAAAGCGCGCGCCCAGAATTTGCTTGTTTTTTAAGCTCAAAAATTCAAGTCTTTTGGGAGGTTTTTCGGCAAATCGGGCCCAAATACCTTGCTTTTCCGTCAATTTGAGCTCAACACTCTGGCCCGCTATCAGATGACGATTCGAGACCGCGCTGCGTTCCACCGAGCACGTTTTTAAAGCGGCAAGATCGCCGGCCTCCCCGGCGTGAAGAAAAAGGAAAATTTCATGAATAAACAAGAACTGGTCGAGCATGTCGCGGCCCAAACAGACAGCTCGAAGACTGCCGCCGGCGCAGCAGTCGACGCTGTGCTCGACGCCATCACGAGCGCACTCTCCAAAGGAGAAGAGGTTCGTCTGGTCGGCTTTGGCACTTTTGCCGCAAAACACCGCGCAGCCAGCAAGGGTCGCAACCCCTCAACGGGCAAAGAGATCGATATTCCAGCCTCAACCAGCGCCCGGTTCAAACCCGGCGCCAGCTTGAAGGAAGCCCTCAATAAAAAGTAAGGCGGCGGTTCTGGGCTTCGAGGCTCAGGCGCCCCTTAAAAAAGGCCGTCGAGACCCCTCAGACGGCCTTTTAAATTTATCGCTTTGAAATGATCGCGACGGCGCTTGCTTCGTAAGCGCCGCCTGTCTAATAAAACCCAGGTCATGAAATATTTTGTGACCTTCGGGCGGTTAGCTCAGCTGGCAGAGCATCTCGTTTACACCGAGAGGGTCGGCGGTTCGATCCCGTCACCGCCCACCATTTACGTCGCAGCCGTCAAAGAGAAATCTGCGGGATGAATAGATTAGTTGCCCTGCTACTCTCCGCGATTTCAGCAGCTTTCATTATCGCCCCATCCTGCGCACATGCGGAGGAGATGAGCTTTCGAGTTGTCAGCCTAGGCAACTGCGCGTCGTCATGTCCGCAAATCATCGCTGCGCAAGGCGAAATCGGCGACACAACGCCAGAAGCCTTTCTGAGTTTTGTTCAAGAACAAGTCGGCCAGAATAATTTACACGGCATCGTTTTACTTGACTCGCCAGGAGGCAAAGTTGTCGCGTCAATGGAGTTAGGACGCGCCATTCGCCGCTTAGGCATGGCCGTGATTATAGCGCGACCTGGCGCTGCATCGGCCGCGCGTGGCGTATCCATGATTTCTGGCCGCTGTTATTCGGCTTGCGTCTATGCGCTTATGGGCGGAAGCAAACGCGTTATCCCGCCCGAAAGCCGCGTTGGCGTGCATCGCATGTTTAATTACTCAACAAATTTTGATTTTTCTGAAGGCGGTATAGTGCAAGAACGCAATCTTGATGATGGCGGCATGCGTTTAACTCTTTCTAATTATGCGCGCGCCATGGGTGTTAGCGTTGATCTTGTAAATCTCGCTGAGCGCACATCGCCTGATCAACTCTATATGCTCTCTGGCAATGACATTGCGCGCTGGCGCCTCGCTTCACGTAGACTTTAACAAACATCCAGCAAGAACTGGGACATCAAAATAGGTTAGACGATGAAACATATTGTCGAAGGTCTTGAAAATCGTCGCGCGTCAGCGCGTCTTGGCGGCGGACAAAAGCGCATTGACGCTCAACATGCGCGCGGCAAGCTCACGGCGCGCGAGCGCATCGAACTCTTACTTGATCAAGGATCTTTCGAAGAATTTGATATGTTCGTGACACATCGCTGCGCTGACTTCGGCATGGATCAAGGTGATAAAACATCTGGAGACGGCGTAGTAACGGGCTGGGGAACCGTCAACGGACGCGCGGTGTTTGTTTTTGCCAAAGACTTCACTGTCTTTGGCGGCTCTCTGTCAGAGACCCACGCGCAAAAAATTACTAAGCTCCAGGACATGGCGTTAAAAAATCGTGCGCCAATTATTGGACTTTTTGATGCAGGCGGCGCCCGCATTCAAGAAGGCGTCGCGGCGCTCGGCGGTTATGGCGAGGTCTTTCAACGCAATGTGCTCGCCTCCGGCGTTATTCCTCAAATTTCGCTGATCATGGGACCCTGCGCAGGCGGCGATGTTTATTCTCCGGCCATGACTGATTTTATCTTCATGGTGCGTGATACAAGCTATATGTTTGTTACCGGTCCAGAAGTTGTAAAAACCGTCACAAATGAAACTGTAACGGCGGAAGAGCTCGGCGGCGCATCCGTCCATACAACGAAAAGCTCCATTGCTGACCGGGGCTACGACAATGACGTTGAGGCGTTGCTGCAAATGCGACGCTTAATCGATTTCTTGCCATCCTCCAATACAGAAGAGCCGCCTGAATGGCCGAGCTTTGATGACGCGGAGCGTCTCGACTATTCTCTTGATACGCTTATCCCAGATAATCCAAACAAACCTTATGATATTAAGGAGCTCATTCATAAAATTGTCGACGAAGGCGATTTCTTTGAATTACAAGAAGCTCATGCAAAAAATATCATTATTGGCTTTGGTCGCGTCGAGGGTCGAACAATCGGCATTGTCGCAAATCAACCAATGGTGCTCGCCGGCGTTCTCGATATTGACGCCTCTAAGAAAGCCGCGCGCTTTGTGCGTTTCTGCGACTGCTTTAATATTCCAATTGTAACGCTTGTCGATGTTCCTGGCTTTCTGCCTGGCACTGCTCAAGAATATGGCGGCTTGATTAAACACGGCGCTAAGCTTCTCTTCGCCTATGCTGAAGCGACTGTGCCAAAAGTTACCTTGATTACGCGCAAAGCATTTGGCGGCGCCTATGACGTTATGTCGTCAAAACATCTGCGCGGCGATGTAAACTATGCTTGGCCATCTGCACAAATTGCCGTCATGGGCGCAAAAGGCGCCGTTGAGATTATTTTCAGAGCTGATATCGGCGACGCAGACAAAATCGCTCAACGCACAAAGGAGTATGAGGACCGCTTCCTTTCTCCATTTGTTGCAGCCGAAAGAGGCTATATCGACGAAGTAATCTCACCAAATAACACGCGCAAAAGAATAGCCCGCGCTCTTGCCTTGCTCCGTCACAAGGAATTAGAAAATCCTTGGAAAAAACACGACAATATTCCTCTTTAGTAGGACTATAACTGACTTACTTTACGCAACCCGCCGCTTAGATTTGACCAATAAAAGTCTCTTCTTGGTCCCATGTAAGAACATGAATAAGGCTTCATCGGGGACGTAGGCGCAAGACGCGAGATCTTGCTGTAGTTACAAATTTGAAGCGGCTCAGCTGCCGATGAAAGGCTTTTAAAGGCCTGCAATGAAAGGACCGCGATATGACCACGCACAAAATTACAGATGCAAATTTTGAACAAGAAGTTCTTAAATCTGCCGAACCTGTTGTTGTTGATTTCTGGGCGGAGTGGTGTGGCCCTTGCCGAATGATCGCCCCTGCGCTTGAGGAAATAGCGCAAGAAATGCAAGGCAAAGTAAAAATTGTTAAATTGAATATTGATGAGAATCCTGGCGTCGCCAGTAAGTTAGGGATTCGCTCAATTCCTACTTTGATTATTTTTAAAGGCGGCGTTGCCGCAGCTCAAAAAGTTGGCGCTGCGCCAAAAGGCGAATTATCAAAATGGATTGCCGCAGCGCTCTAAGCCACTCCCGCCGCAACCAACTCTTTATCCGACGAATGTTGGCGCCGTCCATAATACGACGGCGCCAGCAACAAGGGCACAGAGCGAAATAACAGCAAAGCGACCGCCCATTTCGCGACCGCCCATGCCCCAACCAATGATCATCTTCACAATTGTATTTGCAACAAGCGCTAATAAAACAGCCGTTGCCGCAATCCCAACGCCAATTTGTTCTTGGCCAGAGCGCCCCATTGCTAAAGCGATAGCGTCTAAATCCACAAGCCCTGATAAAAACGCCACAACCAATACGCCGGCATTCCCCGCTAAGTTTGTTGCAAGTTTAGATACGACCATCACGACAGACAGCACTGCGCCAAATTTCAAGATAGCGGCAATATCTAAAGGATTTTCAAAGATAAGACTTTCCCCCGTCGCATGCGCGTCCCTTACTGCATAACGCGTCAGCAACATGCCGCAAGCGCCGTAAACAATGCCAATAACAATAAGGGGAGCGATAAGTTTTAGGGCAAGCGCAAGATTAACGACAGCAAGAATAATCAACACACGAAAGGCCATGACCGCATTCGCCAGGGCTGCGGCGCCGGCTAATGATTTTCCTTGCAGAGGATATTTTATCGCCAATCGCGCCATCGCAGCCGTTGTCGCCGTTGAAGAGGCAAGCCCCCCGGCTAATCCCGCAACAGCTAAGCCCTTTTGATAGCCAATTACGCGCACCGCCACATAGCCAGCAAATGAAATCACAGCGATTAAAACCGTCATCAGCCATAAAGCAAAAGGGTTGATGGCGCCAAAGCGATCAACTGGATGATTGGGTAATATTGGCAGTAAAATAAAACTCATTACTAACAGCGCCAGCGCTGAACGCAGCTCCGGCCAAGTTAGTTTTTGCAACCAGTTATGTAGAGCGTTTTTGGATGCAAGCATCGCCGTTGTTGCAACCGCGGCTGCGACTGCAGGCGTTTCATGTCCAATAACCGCCATGACGCCAAGAGAGAAGGCAAGCATGATTGCAACAATTGTTGTCGCGCCATAGGTGTGCTCATGCTCGATCTGCCGAAGTCGAAAGAGAGCGATCACGACGCAGACGCCGATAAAAATTATAGCCAGACCTATAGCTGCAAAGTCGCCAAAGGGTAAAACAATTGCGCCCCAAACACCTCCCAATAGCGCTGTAAGCGCAAAGGTGCGCAATCCCGCAGCCCGCTCGCCTTCCGCTTCTGCGCGCGCTTGCCAACCGCGCTCAAGGCCAATCAGCAAGCCAATTGCGAATGCAACAGACAATCGCCAGATCA
>OMIO01000187.1 GCA_900299115.1 Methylocystaceae bacterium
ATCGATAATTTCATCCATTTCACCTTCCATGACTCTATCTAATTTATAAAGTGTGAGGTTGATGCGGTGGTCAGTAACGCGTCCTTGTGGAAAATTATAGGTTCGAATCCGTTCCGATCGATCGCCCGACCCCACTTGCTGCTTGCGATCATCAGAGCGTTCCTTATCTAATCTTTGACGTTCGGCGTCATAGAGCCGCGAACGCAAGACAGCCATTGCCTTTGCTCGGTTTCGATGTTGGGATCGCTCTTCTTGCATCATAACTACAATGCCACTTGGGATATGTGTGATGCGAATAGCGGATTCAGTCTTGTTTACGTGCTGTCCGCCCGCGCCGCCTGCACGCATCGTCTCAATATTTAGATCCTTATCGTCAATAGCGATATCGACGTCCTCTGCTTGTGGTAGGACGGCGACTGTCGCTGCAGAGGTATGAATGCGTCCTTGCGTTTCCGTATCTGGAACGCGTTGAACCCGATGTACGCCAGATTCAAATTTGAGTTTTCCATAGACCCCGCGTCCTAATATTTCAGCAACAATTTCTTTAAATCCGCCAAGTGCACCCGGGCTTTCGGAAACCAGCTCCATGCGCCAACCCTGAAGCGCGGCATATTTTTGATAGGCGCGGAAGAGATCGCCTGTAAAAAGCGCAGCCTCATCTCCGCCTGTGCCTGCGCGTAATTCGAGTATAACTCCTTTTTCATCTGCTTCGTCTTTTGGTAAAAGGGCTAGTTGTAATGCCTGTTGCGCTTTTTCCAAATTTATCAAGGCAATTTGTTTTTCACTTTCCGCTAGTGCGCGCATCTCGCTATCTGTTGAGGAATCTTCAAGCATCGCATCAAGATCATTAATTTCTTGTTGTGATGCGCGCCAGGTCTCTATTGCTTCTACAACGACTTCTAGAGTAGCGCGTTCGCGTGACAGGGCGACATAGGTCTGTCCTTCGGCGCCTGCTGACAGTTTGGCGCTGATTTCATCAAAACGACGAATAATAAGATTAAGCTTATCTTGTGAAAACATGGATTTTCAGTTCAGGGAGGAGAAGGAAAAATTAAAGAGAGCGGTACCTAGACCGGAATTTCTCGCGTCAGCGCGAAGTCCCTTAGTCTTTCTCTCACTGAGGGCGCGCCATCATCAGACGCGAGCAATGTCGCGAGATAAATCTGCGCCTCATCAAGATTCAAATTCAAGATCATGGATTTTACAGGACCGATCGAAGCAGGCGACATGGAGAGCGATCGATACCCCAAAGCGATCAGCGCGAGAGCCTCAAGCGGTCGTCCGCCCATTTCGCCGCAGAGCGTTACAGGTGTGTTCGCGCGCAGACCAGCATGCACAACCCGCTCCAACGCTCTGAGAACGGGAGGCGATAAATTGTCATAGCGCTTTGAAACCCGCGTGTTGTCTCGATCGGCTGCATACATATATTGGACAAGATCATTTGATCCCACCGAAAGAAAATCGGCGCGTTGCGCAATGAGATCGATTTCCCAAAGGATGGAGGGAACTTCGATCATGGCTCCTAAGTGTAAGGCGCTCGGTGGAGGGTATTTCCATTTTTTGATGTGGTCGAGCTCGCCAAGAGCAATTTTTTTTGCTTCTTCAAATTCTGCAACATTTGCGATCATAGGAAACATTATCCGCAAGTCTCTACCTGCGCCGGCTTTGAGCATTGCGCGGATTTGCATTCTGAGTAAGGCTGGACGATCGAGGCCAATTCGAATAGCGCGCCAGCCCAGCGCTGGATTCTCTTCCTCGATTTTAATCATATAGGGAAGAATCTTATCAGAGCCGATATCGAGCGTGCGAAAGGTTACCGGCTGATCAGGAGCGGCGTCTAAAACATCTTTGTAAAATCGACGCTGTTCTTCCATCCTTGGAAAACGCGGCGCAAGCATAAATTGTAATTCAGTGCGAAAGAGTCCAATCGAGCCGGCGCCGGTTTCTGCGAGATGCGGCATATCAATCGCCAGTCCCGCATTCATGTGCAGTTTGATTTCGACGCCGTCTTTCGTGATTGCAGGCACTTCGCGCAATCGGGCATATTGCTCCTGACGGCGCGCTCTCAGACGTGCTTTTTCAGCATAGGCGCTTTGAACGTCAGGCTGCGGACGAACATGCGCTTCACCCGTTGATCCGTCGATGATGATTGGATCGCCCGTATCGACAATATCGATAATGCCAGATACAGGGCCAACTGCAGGGATGCCGAGCGCGCGGGCGACAATTGCAACATGGCTGGTTGGCCCGCCCTCTTCAAGAACAAGGCCTCGCAAGCGTTTTGGATCATAATCTAGTAGGGCTGCTGGCCCCATTGTGCGTGCGACAATAATTGCGTTATCCGGCATGCTGCTGCGATCAGCAACATAGCTTTGGCCAGTTAATTGATGCAAAAGACGATTGGCGATGTCATCAAGATCATGCAGTCGATCGCGTAGATAAGGGTCCGTTTGACGTTGCATGCGCGCGCGCGCATCATTTTGGACTCGCTCCACAGCTGCTTCCGCCGTCAAACCAGACATGACTGCTTCTTGGAGACGACGCACCCATCCGCGATCATTGGCGACCATGCGCACTGTTTCTAATACATCGCGATGCTCTCCAGCGCCCATGCGATCGCCATGGGCGACGAGCTCGTCAATTGTAATGCGCATTGCATCGATCGCTTGCTCAAGGCGCGCCAGTTCGCCAGAAATATCCTCAGCAATAAGTTGTTTTACAACAACGCGCGGTTCGTGCAGCAGCACATGTCCAAGACCAATGCCTTCAACAATTGGCGCGCCTTTAAGCGATGCAGGACGATAAAGCGCAAGATCGCGAGGATCTTGGATTGCTTGCAATTCGCCAGAGGCGATGAGCTCCGCAAGCAGCATTGCCGTAGTTTGAAGCGCTTCGATTTCTTCTTCAGAGTAAACGCGTCGAACTTTATTTTGTACGACCAATACGCCAAGCGTATTGCCGCCGCGTAAGATCGGCACGCCAAGGAAGGAATGATAGGCTTCTTCGCCCGTTTCCGGTTTGTAAGAAAAGGCGGGGTGATCCTGCGCTTCCGACAGCGCGAGCGGTTCGGCGCTTTTGGCGATTAAGCCGACAAGGCCCTCGCCTGTGTGCATAGTCGTGAGATGGACGGCTTCGCGATTGAGGCCTTCGGTCGCGTAGAGCTCTAGGCGTTGATCTGCGCGTAGAACATATACAGAACATACTTCCGCCACCATATTCGCGGCGATTTGGATCACGATCTTATCCAGACGCGTTTGTGCGCTCACCGACTCTGCGCTGATTTCGCGCAGGCGGCGCAGCAGAAGGCGAGGACCGCCAAGAGCGCTACGCATCGACTTTTGTTCCTGTTCCTGTCTGTTTCGTGTTCTTATGAGGCTGCCTGGGGCAGTCAGGTCAATAGCTATTACTATAGGCTTCAGATTTCGGCGTGATGACGCCAGGGGTTATCAAAGATCATACATATGTCAACAGAGAATTATTTGATAAGAATCAAATAATCTCGGTTGGTTCACATCTGTTCCGCTCGTTAGCAATCCTCTTGCGCTGCAGTGCTCCTGGTGAGAGCGCTTTCTGGCAAACTCCATACCGTATTTTACCAAGAATTGATTCAACTTGCGGATCTAACCTGAAGCCACTAGTGAAAAAGCCGTATTCCCGGCATAGTTTCAGCTTGCCGGGGCGCGAGGAGCTCGAAGCTCAGGTCGTAGCTTTTGCGGCCTAGGATTTAACGGGTTCGTGCCCCTCCATGACCGTCGCATCGCGGCGCGCATTCGAAGAAGAGTCTTTAGCCGAGAAGAGAATGTGCGTCTCAAAAATTTACTGATCGCTCTCCTTCTGTTGGTTGGTTTAGCATCTGCGGCTCAGGCCATGGAGTCGGTGCGCGTGCCGCAGGGCGCGCGCGCAATCGATCTCACACATGTCGTGGAAAAACATTCCTCTCAGGGCGATCGTCTGCAAGTTTCTACCGCGCCGGGACCCGATGGCATTGTTCGACGTATTGAAGTGGGCGCCAAAGAGGCTGGCAGCCAGCCAAATTGGATCGTTTTCGCCTTAACAAACGATACTGATGAGCAAATTGAACGATTGCTCGTTGCGCCGCATTTTCGATTGCAAGGGTCAGGCGTGATCTGGCCAGATCTAGGCGAAACGCGCATCTCCGCCATTACCGCCAGCCAAGGTTTTCCGCCAGAAGCGGAAGATAGCGCCGATGCGGATGTCTTTCGGTTAACCCTAGATCCGGGAACGACCGTTACCTACATCGCAGAATTACGTGCGCCCAACTTGCCACAACTCTATCTTTGGGAACCTGACGCGTACAAAGATAAAGTAACGAGCCTGACGCTCTACAAAGGGATAGTGATTGGCATTGCCGGATTATTGGCGCTGTTTCTCACGATCGTTTTTGTTGTGAAAGGCGCAGTAATATTTCCTGCGGCGGCCGCGCTCGCTTGGGCTGTGCTTGCTTATGTGTGCGTTGACTTTGGTTTTTGGGAAAAAATATTTGGAACCGGCCCAGAAGCAGATCGAATATGGCGCGCTGGTTCAGAGACAGTGCTCTCTGCAACGCTTGTTGTTTTCCTATTTGCCTATCTCAATCTAAGTCGTTGGCATGTTCGTGCTTGGCATGTTGCAGCAGTGTGGCTTTTCATTCTTGCAAGCCTAATCGGGCTTGCCTTATTTGATGCGCCAGTTGCAGCAGGCGTTGCGCGCATTTCACTTGCGACAATTTCAGTCGTTGGTTTGATCTTGGTGCTCTATCTCGCTACGCATGGCTTTGATCGAGCGATTATGTTGATCCCGACTTGGTTCTTGCTTGTTGTCTGGGTCGCTGCAGCTGGCTTTGCGATAGCGGGCTGGATCACAAATGACCTCGTGTCGCCAGCGCTCATTGGCGGGCTGGTTCTCATTGTGATGCTTATCGGCTTCACCGTTATGCAGAATGCGTTCGCTACAGGTGGGTTTTCTCACGGCGCAATCGGAGATGTCGAACGTAAAGCCCTTGCAATGACAGGCGCGAATGAAATTATTTTCGATTGGGATGTGCCCTCGGATCATATTTATGTCAGTCCAGATGCTGAAGTTGCGCTTGGATTGGATAGAGGCGGATTAGAAGGCGCGGCATCGTCCTGGCTCGAGTTATTGCATCCTTTCGAGCAGGATCGTTATCGAGCCTGTCTTGATACGCTATTAGAACAAAGACGCGGACGAATTAATCAAGAGTTTCGTCTTCGATCCGCCGATGGTCATTATCTTTGCTATCGATTGCGCGCGCGCCCAGTCGTTGGTCCAGATGGTGAAGTGATCCGGGTTGTGGGTACGCTGCTAGACGTTACAGATGAGCGTAACGCTCAAGAGCGTATGTTGCAGGACTCCGTGCATGATAATCTCACCGGCTTGCCAAATCAGGAATTATATTCCGATCGCCTAGAGTCAGCGCTTGTTCTCGCGCGCACACAAAAAGAAATCCGTCCAGCGGTAATTCTAATAGACCTTGATCGCTTCAAGCAGATAAATGAGCAAGTTGGCGTTGCTATGGGCGATAGTATTCTATTGACCGTCGCGCATCGTCTAACGCGTGTGCTGCAACCTCAAGATACATTAGCAAGATTGCGTGGCGATACATTCGCGATCATACTGATTTCAAATACCCAACCAGACCACGTTGCAACGCTGGCTGACTCAGTCAGAAAATCACTGTCTACGCCAGTGCGTTTTACAGATCGTGAGATTGCGCTTTTTGCCTCAATTGGCGTCTCTTTATATGATCAGCAGGTTCATCCAGGCGCTGAGGACATGATGGATGACGCTGATATTGCGATGCGTCATGCAAAACGCGGCGGCGGCAATCGGATTGAAATATTTCGACCAGCGATGCGCACACTGCGCACAGACCGTCAGACAATGGAAGCTGATCTGTCTCGCGCGCTTGAGCGGAATGAAATTAAAATTTTCTTTCATCCGGTCGTTAGGCTAGAGGATCGGACAATTGCAGGCTTTGAAACTCTGCTGCGGTGGGATCATCCGCGGCTAGGGCGATTAGAACCCTCGCAATTTATGCCACTTGCAGAGCAATCTGGATTAATTATTGATCTGGGTCTCTTTGCGCTAGAGAGAACGGCGCGTGAGCTTGCCGCTTGGCAACGGGCCTTGGTCGTTGATCCGCCAATCTATGCTTCTGTGAATGTTTCGTCTCGCCAGCTTCTTCGTCACGATCTCATGCGCGATGTTAAGAGCGCTCTCATGCGAAACGACGTTATGAAAGGAAGCTTGAAGCTTGAATTGACGGAAAGTCTTGTCATGGAAAATCCTGAATTTGCAGCTCAAGTTCTGGATCGTTTAAAAGAATTGGGCGCGGGTCTTTTGCTTGATGAATTTGGTACAGGGTATTCCTCGCTTTCTTTCCTGCAACGCTTTCCTTTTGACGCAGTTAAAATTGACCGCTCGCTGATAAAACCAAATAACAAAGCTACGCGACCGGTTATTTTACGCTCAACCGTCACGCTTGCGCACAACCTTGGCTTAGATGTGGTGGCGGAGGGAGCTGAGACAGAGTCAGACGCCATTGAGCTCTATCAATTAGGGTGTGGCTATGCTCAGGGTCATGCCTTTGGGCGCCCTATTAGCATTCAAGAAGCGCGCCGCTTGGTCGGAGCTGCTCCGGAAACAGCATAAGACGCATGAACGCGGGATCAGTTGATCACTTGTCTCCGATTGAGGCGCAAATTGAATATGCGCGCCTGGCGGAAGAACTCACAAAACATGACCAGCTATATTATCAAGAGGATTCGCCAATCATATCAGATGCGCAATATGATGCGCTCCGGCAGCGTTATGAGGCGCTTGAAAAATTATTCCCTGAACTCGTTACGCGTCATTCGTTAACTCAAAAGGTAGGGTCAAAGCCGAGCGAAAAATTTGCAAAGATTAAGCATTCTATCCCAATGCTCTCTTTGGGTAATGTTTTTACGAATGATGATGTCTCTGATTTTGTCGCTCGCGTCCGCCGATTTCTTGGTCAAACGCAAAGTTTGCAAATCTCTTTTACAGCAGAACCAAAAATTGATGGTCTCTCCTGTTCTCTCCGCTACGAACGAGGCATGTTGATCTCGGCGGCGACGCGAGGCGATGGATTTGAGGGCGAGGACGTAACCGCAAATATTAAAACGTTGAAAGAAATTCCGCTGCAACTGATGGGCGAACCGCCAGAAATTCTCGAGGTGCGCGGTGAAGTCTATATGGCTCATGAAGATTTTCAGGCGCTCAATCAGCGTCAACGCGCTCAAAGTAAGGCGCTGTTTGCTAACCCACGGAATGCTGCAGCTGGTTCTTTGCGCCAGCTTGACGCAAAGATAACTGCAACCCGTCCGCTGCATTTTTTTGCTTATGCCTGGGGTGCGGTAAGTCAGATGCCGGCGACGACACAAGCCGGCGTTCTAGAGGCGTTTAAGTCTTATGGCCTGCCTGTTAATCCCTTAACGCGGCTGTGTACCACGCTCGAGGAAATGCTTGAGCAATTCCAGATCATTGAGGCGCAGCGTGCGACCCTTGGCTACGATATCGATGGCGTTGTGTATAAGGTTGACTCTATTGAGTTGCAAAACCGATTAGGTTTTGTCTCTCGCGCGCCGCGTTGGGCGGTGGCGCATAAATTTCCAGCGGAACAAGCTACAACGCTTGTTCGAGATATTGAGATTCAAGTCGGACGCACGGGCGCCTTAACGCCGGTTGCACGACTAGCGCCGGTTACGGTAGGCGGCGTTATTGTTTCTAATGCGACATTGCATAATGAGGAAGAAATTAGTCGCAAAGACATTCGAATAGGCGATACCGTTGTTATTCAACGCGCTGGAGATGTCATTCCTCAAATTGCTCATGTAGAACTTAGTAAGCGGCCAAAAAGCGCTAAGCCCTTTAACTTCCCTGATGTCTGCCCACGGTGTGGTTCAGCGGCCTTACGTGAAATAGATGAAAAAACAGGAGTTGCCGATGTGGTGCGACGATGCACTGGCTCTCTTGTGTGCCCTGCGCAGGCTATAGAGCGTCTAAAACATTTCTGCTCTAGGAACGCTTTTGATATCGAGGGACTTGGGGATAAGCAGATAGAGTATTTCTATCAAGAAGGCTTGATTGAAACAGCGGCGGATATTTTTACCCTAGAAAAACGAGATCGGGAAAATTTAACTAAAATTAAGAATAGAGAAGGTTTTGGAGAAACTTCGGTAAGAAATCTTTTTCAAGCAATTAATGCGCGGCGCAAAATAGAAATCAATCGATTTATCTATGCTCTAGGCATCCGACATATTGGCGAAACAAATGCTCGGCGTCTTGCGCGTCATTTTATAGATTTTGAAGCTTTGCGTCTAACAGCCGCTCTTGCGAAACCTGATACGCCAGAGCGATCGCGTATCGATACAATTGATGGCGTGGGGCCAGTCGTCGCAGAAGCGCTGCATGATTTTTTTTGTGAACCGCATAATTCCAGCGCGCTAGATGCGTTATTAAAAGAGGTTACGCTTGAGCCAATGCCTGCAGTTGCGGCAACATCTGCCGTATCCGGCAAAACAGTTGTCTTTACTGGGGCTCTAGAGAAACTCACCCGCGAAGAGGCTAAGGCGCAAGCGGAGCGTTTTGGCGCAAAAGTGGCAGGCTCGGTATCCAAAAAGACAGATCTTTTGGTTGCGGGGCCGGGGGCAGGCTCTAAACTTGCAACGGCGCAAGCGCTTGGCGTAGAGGTGATTTCAGAAGATGAGTGGTTTAAAAGAACGCAACAAAATTAAGTGTTGTTTCTTAAACAGCCTTTGTTCCAGGCGCCTCATTGTTTCGATAGGCTGTGCCAAAGACATAGTCCCACCAAATAGCATGTACCCCGAATCCTTTTTCGGCATCCCGAAAATGATGAAGCATATGAAGTCTTTTAACTAATTTTCCGAGCTCTGTCGTTGGGTTACTGTGATGCGTCCAGTAGTGAACGCAGTCATAAATTACATAGCCAATGATGAAGCCAGCAAGCGCTGACCACATAAATGGCGCGCCAAAAATAAGATAGATAATCGACATAGCGATCAACATAATCGGCCCTGAAAGCAGGGGCGGCATAACAAGTCGCAGTGGATCATTAGGATAGACGTGATGAACGCCGTGAATAAGAAACTGAAATTGCGGGCCCAGACCAAATGGCAGCGGGAAGATGGTGTGAAACAGAAACCGATGACCAAAATATTCAGTCAGCGTCCACCCAATATAGCCAAGAAATACGCCAAGCAGCGTCAATGGCAAACTTACGAGTGTTAGAGAATAAAAGATGAGCCCCAAAAAAATCGGCGTATAAATAATGACGGGCGTGAGATGGTGAACGCGCGAAAGTTTATCGAGCAGATTATTCTTAAATAGCCGCGGTGACGCATCAAGAGACTCTGTTGGCTTCTGCGTAGAATGATCAGACATTGATTACTCCGCTGGCGAAATAGAGGTCGCCGAACGATCGGCGGCGAGCGTCACATTTTCAGAACGCGTGCCGAGCGAATAGCTTGGATCAAAGATAAAAGTGACAAGTAATGCAAACCAAGAGCGATGGCAGGTAAGCGTATTGTAGAACTCTGGAGCGATTACCGTTAATTGCGGTAGCCGGGTCCAAGGAATTTCATGAAAATCATGATGCTCATTATGATAGCCGATATTTAACGCCAATGTGTTGAGCGGGCCATAATAATCAAATGTCCCTTGATTGGGCGCAAAGGCAAAGTGCTCTTGTAGCCACCTGGCGCTCAAGGGATGAAGACCGCCAACTGAAAACCAAAAAGAGAAAAAGAGATAAAGAAGACCGTTGGGACCAAAAGCTATCAAAACAAACAGATCAAAAACTATAATTACGACTGCATTGATATAAGTCCACTGTCCCCAAATCGGCACTGTCCCTTTCAAACGATTTAATCGAGCCAGCTGAATGGCGGGAAAAGCAAAAAGCCAAGCCGCTTTTCGCCATGTGCTGTTGCCAACCCAGTCTACTTCCCATTGACTAGGAATATCCGCATCATAGTCATAGGCGGAGAGATGGGAATGATGTTTGATTTGGTAACAGCGAAAGCCCATTGCCGTTGGGAAAGCATTTGAGAGATCGGCAAGGATCGCTGTCCACTTATTGGCGAGTGGATTGTCAAACACACAATTATGGATCGCGTCGTGGATAATGACAAAATTAGCGTGATTGGCGAAAGCGCCAACGCCGATTGCCAAAATGAGCGAGAGCCACCAATAATCAAGTCCTAAATATCCCATAAATGCCGCAAGCATCAGCTGCAGCGCAAAGATACCGACGGCAATCTTAAATGTGAGCGGATCTTTGCCAAACAGCTCCTGCACTTGAGGATATTTTTCCAAGATCAGGCGCCGGCGCTCAACATGGGAGCGATCTGCGCCAGTGGAGGTTACGGAAATTCCGCTCATGCCCATGCGTCCTGTATCTTTGATGGATCGACGTCTCCGCCGTCTGATTTATCGACAAGAAGCTTTTCGTAGATGCGATGGATTTTATCTATTTTTCCGCCAAACATTTCTATTGGCCGTCGCATCGACATATTGTCTTCCAAAACCCAGCCCGCCTCAAGTTGCTGGATCGACATGGAAGCCCCTCGGCGCTTCATTTCTTCAAACATCGACATCAAAATAGCTCCGCCTGTAGCGCTATTTTGGAGAGCTTTTCTCGTGCCTAACAGCACAATTCGCGCAGACTTAAACTTATGGCTGCGCATACGAGAGATAATGCGGGCCAGGCCGAAAGGGAAGAGTCTGCCTTGCAGGTCAGAAAAGATTTCAAATAGATTGGGTAGGGCGATGACAAAAGACTGAGGTTTGCCATCAAGCTCCGCGACAATGCCGAAATCAGAGGGCATGACAAATTTCAGCGCATCTGCGGTTGAGTCAAATTCAGCTTTTGTGAAAGGAACATAGCCCCAATTGCCGCGCCAACTGTCGTTAAATAATTCCTCAAGAATAGGCGTTTCTTTGGTCTTTATCTCGGCCATATTGAGAGGGCGCAGATTGAGGCGCTCTCGCCATTCCTTGCGGCTCGAGACTCTTGGTTTTTCATCCAGGTCATGCTCCGCAACTGTAATTTTATAGGAGATCAGATCTCGCGCTTTGGCGTAGCCAAGCGCGTCCAAATGTTGCGAGAGATAAGGCGGATGCCATGGCATGAAAATCATTGGCGTGGCGTCAAAACCTTGCACAAGCACGCCGCATTCTCCGTTTATTGTGGGCGAAAAGGGCCCAGTGATGCGATCGGCCCCTTTCTCTCGCAGCCAATTTTCGGCCGCCATCAATAAAGCATGCGTAACATCGATATCGTCAATGACGTCTAATGCGCCAAATTGACACGGACTGGCTCCAATGGGGGAAATTCCTGCATTATAAACCTGCGCGCTAATGCGTCCGACCCATTGACCATTGCTGCGGGCTAGAAATTTTTGCTCCTCAACGAGTTTATAATGAGGGTTCAGTCGATGTGAAAAAAGCGTCCAGCGTTCAAGATCAATTGGCGGCGAAAAGCCCCGCATATCTTTGTAAAGCTGGCGAGGAAGTCTGCAAAAGCTCGCAAACCGGCTTAGACTATTAACGGGAAGAATATCGACCTGCGTCATATTTTTTAGTCCGAGCGGGCCCGAGCCATTGCTAATATCCCTAAAACGACGCGGCAGTTGTTTCGATATCGGGTGAGGATGATCTTCTCACGGATCCAGCCATCGCGGCGGCGACGATCCGTTGCGCCTCTTCGCTAACAGGCGGAATCTGTTTTAGGCAATGGATAACCCCACGGATTTCGGCTTCAGTATGATTTGCTGAAAAGAAAAAGCGCAGGCGCGGCCCATCTTTAGGTACGCCAATTCTAACAACCGGCGGAACATAATAGCCATCCTCGAGAAGGTGCTGAGCGGCCCACATTGTTTCGATATCGCTATCGAAAAGAATTGGCACAACGCCGCGACCAATAGCGGGTCCGGTAGAAAACCCATTCTCATGCGCAACTTTACGAAATAATTCAGCGTTAGCGGCAAGTTTTTCAATACGCCACGTTTCCTCTTGCATCAATCTTAACGCCGTGCGCGCGGCCGTAAGGATGACGGGCGATAGGCCTACGCTGTAGACGAAGCCGGGTAGCGTAAAACGAAAGTAATCAATGATGCTTTTTTTCGCGCAAACATAACCGCCGCAAGTCGCTAGTGATTTTGACAATGTTCCAACAACAAGATCAATGCGTCCAGCGTCGACGCCCTGATGTTCAGCAAGGCCTCTCCCTGTCTTGCCGAGCACGCCCAGAGAATGCGCTTCATCGACGAGCAACCAGACGCCGTAACGATCGCGAATGTCCAGCAATCTTGGTAGATCGGCCGTATCGCCGTCCATGCTATAGACGCCTTCAACAACGATCAAAACGTTGCGATAGTCTTCACGTTTTTTGTGTAAGAGATGTTCAAGATGATCAAGATCATTGTGCCGAAATTTAATCACCTCTGCTACGGCGCCGTCTGTTCCTGAAACAATGCTGTTATGGGCGAGTTCATCTATAAAAATGGCGTCCTTTTTGCCATTCATCAACCAGGCGATTGTCGTGACATTCGCAAGATAGCCGGAAACAAGCGTTAGGGCGCTTTCCATGCCAATGAATTGCGCAATCTCCGCTTCAAACTGCTTATGTGTCGAGCGTTCGCCGCCGACCAGTCGGGAGGCAAGCGCGCCGATCCCAAGATCATCGATCTCGCGTTTGGCTTCCGCTTTAATCAAGGGATGACTGGCGAGACCGAGATAATCATAATTGGCGAAGCTAACGAGATTTTTACCCTGCTTTGACAGCTCAGCGCGCAATTTATCTAGCTGAGCGAAAAAAGGATCGTTCAGTTCTAAAAGGGCGCTGCCAGCAAGTCGGAATCGTCGCGTGGCGAAATCGGAAAGGCTTTTATGTCTTGTCACTGAATGTGTAATCCCCGATTGGTCGAGCGCTGCTTAGCGTCCATAATAGGATAAACCGCGCCAAGATCCTGCGGCGCCCAAGGAATCATCGTGTTGCTTACCATTCCCTCAGCAGGGATGCCAGTATGAGGCAGGCCTTTAAGGGGCCTATAGCGCTGAGCCACGGCTTTCTCTATTGGGTTTTTATATGAATATATCGCTCCCAACGCCATCTAATGCCCCCGAAGGCGGCGCGTTGCCTTTGCGCCTTTGTGTCGATGGAGTGTCTGTACAACGCGCTGGACGTCGCATAATTGATAATATTGGCTTCAAGCTGGTTGAAGGCGAGGCCTTGGTCGTAACTGGGCGAAATGGAGCAGGAAAATCGACCCTCCTGCGCGCCCTCGCTGGCCTGTTGCCGATCGGCCAGGGCGCCATTCGCCTCAACAGCGGTCCCTTAGAAGTGGAATTAGCGCAAAATGCCCATTATCTAGCGCATGCAGATGGGATGAAATTAGCTCTAAGTGTCGAAGAAAACTTACATTTTTGGGCGCATTATCTTGCCGATGCGCCTCATCCGCGCAGTCAGTCTATTCCTCAAGCCCTCTCTTTGGCGGGACTAACGCATGCCCTGCACGCGCCTTTTGGCGCGCTTTCAGCTGGTCAAAAACGCCGCGCCGCTCTGGCGCGTCTTCTTGTCGTCCATCGACCGCTGTGGCTGCTCGACGAGCCAATGACGGCGCTAGACCAAGCCTCTCGTATAAGATTTGCGCAAGCCATGCGCGCACATTGCGCTGAAGGCGGTCTCATCGTCGTCGCGACACATGAGCCGCTCGGGTTTGAGACGACGCGGGAGCTAGCGCTGTGACACCCTTGTCGACCTCGCCGCTATGGGCCCTTTTTCTTCGCGAGTGGCGTGTTGCGCGACGCATTGGCGGCTCGGGTGCAATGGGCGTCGTTTTTTTTCTGACATTTGTAACGCTCGTGCCTTTTGCGATTGGCGCAGATCCTAACTTGCTCGCTCGAATTGGTCCTGCAATTTTATGGATCGCCGCATTGATGGCGAGTTTACTGTCCTTTGATCGCTTATTCCAAGCTGATGCAGAAGACGGCTCTCTCGATTTATTGCACCTTGGGAGCTCTCCTCTAGAGCTTGTTGTTTTAGTTAAATGCCTGGCGCATTGGGCGGCAAGCGGATTGCCGCTTATTCTTGCAGCGCCCTTTTTGGGCCTCATGCTTCAGCAGGAGCCAATTGCGCTCGGCGGCGTTGTTGCGACGCTTTTAGCTGGCACGCCGGCCTTAACGCTCATAGGCGGGATTGGCGCCGCAGCGACTGTGACAGTTCGGCGGGGAGGATTATTAATGGCGCTTCTCGTATTGCCTTTAACAATTCCAATTTTGATATTTGGCGTTTCCGCCGCTCAAGCTGCAAGCGGCGGCAGTGTTCCGTTCCTGTCGCCTTTTTTGATTCTTTGCGCGATGACTCTCGCTGCTTTTGCGCTTTGTCCTTTTGCGATCGCCGCCGCGCTACGTTATTTGGGCGAATAACGCATCTTGGTTACTCAAGTTTATTTTAAGCGCCAGCGTATTTAATAAAGTCCGCCTGTACCGCTGCCAACTTGCTGGTCGACATCATGCGGCGTATCGAGTTCGCGCGGTCCGCTTTCCCCTTCTGAAATCGCGTCAGGCGGCGCAGTGCCCGGTTTAAATGCTTCTAGAATTGAGCCGGGCCCCGATGAGCGTAAACCCGAATGCGCGTCAACAGAAATGAGTTTGATGCCGGGTGGCACGCGGAAAGGCGTGTCAGGCTTATCTTTAAGCGCAACGGTCATGAAATCGCGAAAAATAGGCGCTGTGTAAAGCGCAGCTTGCGCGTGACTGCCCAAAGATCGAGGGCGATCATAACCAATATAAACGCCAACGCATAAATCTGGAGAATAACCAACAAACCATAGGTCTTTTGCTTCATTGGTTGTACCGGTTTTGCCCGCGAGATGTTTCCCAACAGCTTTGATGGAAACGCCTGTGCCGCGTTGAATAACGCCTTCCATAATTGAGGTGATTTGATACGCGGTAAGCGGATCTAATACTTGTTCGCGCTTATCAATCAGTTTTGGCTCAAGCTGATTGTCCCACTTTTCCGCATCGCATCCCAAACACTCACGCTCATCATGGCGGAACGTCGTTTTGCCGTAACGATCTTGTATGCGGTCAATCAATGTTGACTTTACATGTTTGCCGCCATTGGCCAGCATGGAATATCCCGTCACCATCTTCATCAAGGTTGTTTCACCTGCGCCAAGCGCCATAGACAGATAGGGCGTCATATTGTCGTAAATGCCAAATCTTTTAGCGTATTCAGCAATCAGCGGCATGCCGACATCATTAGCAAGACGAACGGTCATCATGTTTTTTGAGTGTTCGACGCCATGACGTAAGGGATGCGCGCCAGTTCCTTGTCCCCCTTCAAAGTTTTCAGGAGTCCAATATGTGCCGTCAGATTGCTGAATAGATATTGGCTCATCAAGAATAGACGAAGAGGGTGTGTAGCCATTATCCAGCGCTGTAGCGTAAACAAATGGTTTGAAAGAAGATCCAGGCTGACGTAACGCTTGAGTCGCGCGATTAAAGGACGATTGGTCGAAAGAAAATCCCCCAACCATAGAAAAAACGCGACCAGTATAGGGATCCATTGCGACCATTGCGCCAGAAATCTCGGGGATCTGGCGCAGACGATATTGTCCCGCGCGTGTTGCGAGCGGTTCAACATAAATTACATCGCCAACGGTGAATGCGCTTTTGGGATTGCGGCCTGTCCAGCGCATGCCTTCTGCGCTGAGCGCGCCTGTTTCGCGATCAGAAGAAACTTCGCCCGATTTCTCGCGACCAGGTTGTAGGCCAATGCGGGCGCCGGAATCGTTTAGTTCAAGAATAACGGCAAGCCGCCAGGGGCGCACATCGCCAAGCGCGGGAACAGCTGCAAGCGCGACTCCCCAATCAGAGGAGATATCGACATGATAAACGGCGCCGCGAAAACCATGTGCTTCATCAAAACGAACAAGGCCATCTGCAAGCGCTTTACGTGTGATCGCTTGAATTTTTGGATCAAGCGTCGTTCTGACCGTTAGGCCGCCCTCATATAAATTTTTCTCGCCGAAACGCTCGGATAATTCTCGACGCACTTCCTCAGCAAAATAACCGGCGACATAAGTGTTGGGCGATAATACGCGCGGATTGACGCCAAGAGGTTCGCTTTTGGCTTTGGCTGCCTCGGCTGCCGTTACAAAGCCATCCGCTTCCATTCGGTCAATCACATAGTTGCGTCGTTCAATCGCGCGTTCGCGTTGCTGAAATGGATGATAATTATTCGGACCTTTTGGCAAAGCCGCAAGATAAGCAGCTTCCGCGAGCGTTAATTCATTAACGGATTTGTTGAAATAATTCAGAGCCGCTGCAGCGACGCCATAGTTTCCTAGGCCAAGATAAATCTCGTTCAGATAGAGTTCGAGTATGTGCTCTTTTGTGTAAGCGCCTTCTATGCGTAACGAGATAAGCGCTTCGCGAATTTTACGATCATAAGAGCGCTCATTTCCGACGAGAAAGTTTTTTGCCACTTGTTGCGTGATGGTTGAGGCGCCTTGAACATGGCGGCCGCCTTCTGCAAGGACCATTACAGCGCGCAACACGCCTTCAGGATCGATGCCGGTATGCGAATAGAAATTTTTATCCTCTGCGGAGATGAAGGCTTGTTTTACGAGCTGTGGGATTGCGGAGTTTGGTAAAAACAGGCGGCGCTCGTGCGAATATTCTGCAAGAATTGATCCGTCATTAGCGTGTAAGCGCGTCGTGACAGGGGGCTCGTATTTTTGAAGCGTAGCTGTGTCGGGGAGATCTTTGGAATAGTAAAAGATCAATCCAGCGACGCCAATGGCGGCGATCAAAAATAGGATTGCGCCCGTCGCAAAGATAAAACCAATAAACCTTGCCAGCATCCGCATAAAGCTTGTTCCTCATCGCTTTGGGCTCACCCTGCGCCCGCAGCTGATATGGGGTGTGATCCTCCGGTATTTTTAGGCTCGGGAGGAATTTAAAGCTGAAAGCCAGGTCACCCCAGCTTTGTCGTTAACCAATTGGCGGCATTTTGTGTTTTATTCGGGGCGCTGTTCTTTCGCCCGCCCGCCCGCGCCAGAGCTGTTGGCGCTAGGATGGGTTTGAAAAAATACTCTTATGGCCTCAGTGAGTTTTAGTGCAGCCTGTTCGCGCCATTGCGGCGAGGTTAGTCGCGTTAAGTCTTTTTCGCTGGAGAGATAGCCGAGCTCCAGCAAGATCGACGGCACGTCATGGGCCTTCAAAACAACAAAGCCTGCGGAGCGGGAGGGGTTTTTGTTAAGATTTCCGGCGTCTTTCCATTTAGAAATCAGAGTCTTAGAAAAATCTCTGCTATAGGCGTGGGTCTCCCTGCGGGTCAGTTCAAATAGGATATCGTCGACTTCTTCCGCCTCAGCCTTGCCCTCTAATCCTGCGGCTTGGTCCGCTAGGTTTTCTTTTTCGGCAATACGAGCGGCCTCCGCGTCCGAAGCCCGAGCGGATAATGTGTATACAGTCGCGCCCTCGACATTTGGGGCGGCGAGCGTGTCGGCGTGAATGGATAAAAACAAGGCGGCGTTGTTTTCTCGCGCGCGTCGAACTCTTTCTGCAAGAGGCAGGAAGATATCCTCTTCGCGCGTCAATACAGCATGAAAAAGGCCCTCCGCTTCAATTTTTTCCTGCAGAACGCGGGCAAATTCAAAGACAATCGCCTTCTCTTGTTCGCCATGCTTGCCTAGGGCGCCTGTGTCGACACCGCCATGCCCGGGATCGATGACGATGACGGCTTTGTCGCTTGGGCGAGGGGGGCTTGGCGGGCTCGAGAGAGTTGGCCGGGTGTCAGGCGCTCTTGCTGCTTCTGCGATTGCTGCAGCGGTAAAACTGGCGGCATCGGTCGGAGCGAGTTCGATAATAAGTCTCGATCCGTCTTTGACGGGGATCAGACGCGTCGCGGTAACGGCCGCGGGCTGGGCAAGATCAACAATAATACGCGAGCGCCCTGGAGCAAAAAGTCCAAAGCGAAATGCCTTGATCAGCTTGGAATTAGCAGTGTTGCGTCCCGCCGATGGGTCTAGTCGAAATTCTAAATCGGCAATGTCTACAATAATGCGATCTGGGTCTGTGAGCGGACGGGCGGAGATCTTAACCGGCCCTGTCAGGTCGAAGATGAGGCGTTCCCGCCCGTTTTCGGCCTCTATTCGACTTCCCAGAGCAATCAATGGTTGAGCGAAAGCTCTGGAGAATAATTGAAGATCCAAGACCAGCAACGCTCCTGCCGCAAGAACCAGCAAAGCGCATCTACGGATCTGTCTTGCCGGGTTTACAGACAGAGAGGATGAATCATCGGTCATTGTTCAAACTTTTAGCCTCTTTTCAGACATTTTAATGTCTGGGCTGGGCGGCCTCTTCAAGCTCATGCTTGCGCGCTCGCCGTAGGCTCGTTACAAATATTATGCGCTTCATGGAATTGCGCGCGATTTGCGGCTTGATAATCACGATTATTGAGTTGAAACAGTGCAGTAGCTCTGCGGAACAGATCAAAGCATTCCTGAATAAGTTGGTGCGTTTCATGATTGGCCTCGGCTGAACATGATGCGAGGGCGGCGCGGATACGAGCTGCAGAAGGTTATTTGACGATCTCATGGCCATGACCATGAAAATCAGTGTGGCAATTTTTGGATTCCGGCGCGAAGCGCACCGGAAATCAATAGATTGCGTTCGCCTTTTTGGTCGTCTGTTCCTGAGATTGCGCCGTTTTCCGACCAATCCTCAACCCGCCCGCTTAGCCCTGCGCTCTTCAAGGGCGCAAGACAAAAGAATTTTATCCGCCAGCCCTGTTGCTGGCTCTCTGAATCAAGGCTCACAGCCTTTTACTTTTCCTCTGACAAAAAGCGCCCGCCGCGTCAGCTCGCGCCGTCTCGTGTTTATAGCCTCCCTCAGGGGACGCAAGAACGCTTGGCCGCCGCCGACCCCAGCCGCGCTGCAACGAGTTATCCATGGCCAACAAAATGCTTATCGACGCCTCCCACCCCGAGGAAACTCGGGTTGTGGTGTTGCGGGGAAATCGCGTTCAAGAATTTGACTTTGAAGCCGCTGACAAGAAACCCCTGCGGGGCAATATCTATCTTGCAAAAGTAACGCGCGTAGAGCCCTCGCTGCAGGCCGCCTTCGTTGATTACGGCGGAAACCGTCATGGCTTTCTCGCCTTTGCGGAAATCCATCCAGATTATTATCAAATCCCAGTTGCAGATCGTCAGGCCTTGCTTGAAGAGGAAAGTCGCGCGCATCTACAAGATGAAGAAGAGGAGCGAGATCGCGCTCCTGCTTATGGCCGCGGACGTCGGTCGCGGCGTCGCCAATATGATAACGCAGAGAAACGCGTCGCCTTTGACGAGAGTATAACTGGCGAAGTTTCCGAATTTGAGATCGCGCCAGAAAGCGACGGCGGCTATGACGCGCAGCCAGTAAATCTTGCGCGGGAAATAACACAGGAAACATTCGCTGACGAAGCGATGTCCTTAGAATCTGACAGCGACTTCCCATCCGCTCAAGAAATCTCATCCCCCGCAGAAGAGGCTGCGCCAGCGCATACAATCTCTGTTGATCCATCCGGTTTTGGCTCAATTCAAGAAGGCGCAGCAGAGGAATATATTCGCACTTCCCCAGCGCTGGATCATGAGGAAAAAGCCCGCTTACAAGATGAGCGAGACGAGGCGCGTGAGCGTGAAAGAGAAAGCCACTCTTTGGAAGGCGTCGATGAGGTTCAAGCCGTTGAGGCGAAAAGTTTTGACGATGATCATGACGATGAAGAGCATGAAGAAGACGCCGTCGAGCATATTGGCGGCGACGCCATGGATGAGACGCCCTATCGCGCGTCACGTCCGCGCCGCCAATATAAGATCCAAGAAGTCATCAAGCGCCGCCAGGTATTGTTGGTGCAAGTTGTCAAAGAAGAAAGAGGCAACAAAGGCGCTGCGCTGACAACCTATTTATCTTTAGCCGGACGCTATTCGGTGTTGATGCCCAATACTGCGCGCGGCGGCGGGATTTCACGAAAAATTACCGATGGCGCCGATCGTAAGCGTCTTAAAGAAATCGTTCACGATCTCGAAGTGCCAGAGGGTATGGGCGTTATTTTACGCACAGCTGGCGCATCGCGCACGAAAGCTGAGGTCAAGAGAGATTTCGAATATTTACTCCGACTTTGGGAGAGTGTGCGCGAACTGACATTGCGCTCCAGCGCTCCAATGCTGGTTTATGAAGAAGGTTCACTGATCAAGCGCGCTATTCGCGATCTCTACGGACGCGATGTTGAAGAAATTGTTGTGTCTGGCGACGACGCTTATCGTGAAGCAAAAGATTTTATGCGCATGTTGATGCCAAGCCATGCGAAAAATGTCAGGCAGCATCGTGACGCTTTTCCAATATTTGCGGAAAGCGGCGTTGAAGCGCAGCTTGACTCCATGTTTTCTAACCATGTCACGCTCAAGTCTGGCGGCTATCTTGTCATAAATCAGACTGAGGCGCTGGTTGCGATAGATGTTAATTCGGGCCGATCAACGCGCGAACATAATATCGAGGACACTGCGCTTAGGACAAATTTAGAAGCAGCAGATGAAGTCGCGCGTCAGTTACGCTTACGCGATCTAGCGGGCTTAATTGTTGTTGATTTTATCGACATGGAAGAAGGCAGAAATAACCGGGCTGTAGAGCGGCGGGTTAAAGAAGCCCTCAAGAATGATCGCGCGCGCATTCAAGTAGGCCGGATCTCTCATTTTGGACTTCTTGAAATGTCGCGCCAACGCATCCGCGCGGGCGTTATCGAAGGATCGACGGTTCCTTGCCCGCATTGTGTCGGCGCAGGCCATGTGCGTTCAACCGCGTCAATTGCTTTACATGTTTTGCGTGTGCTTGAAGAGGCGTTGGTTAAGAGCGCAGCGCATGACGTCACATTGAGAACCCGCGCTGTTGTCGCGCTTTATATTCTCAATCAGAAGCGCGCGCATTTGCACGAATTAGAACGTCGCTTTGGCGTGCACATTACAGTAGCGGCTGACGATACGCTGACGGGGGCAATCTATCACGCGCTCGAACGCGGCGCCTTAGCCTCAGGGCCGCGCTTGCCGCCCGTTCCGTCACCGCTTCGCGTTGACTCATTGCGCGTCGAGACGCCTGAGGAAGAGTCTTCCGATGATGTTTTCGTTGAAGATTTCTCCTTTGATCGGGGAGAAGTAGAAGAGGAATTTGCGCGTTCATCGTCGCGTGAAGATCGCGCCCCGGGACGTTTTACGTCCGAGGATGGCGAAGAAGGGGCCGGTCGTGGACGTCGACGTCGGCGCCGACGCGGTCGTGGCGGGATTAATCAAAACACAGAGCATATGGCCCTCGAAGCAGAGCAACCTTCTGATGAGGGATTGGCTCTCATGGCGGGGATTGATAATGCGCCAGTTGCGCCAAGAGAACCGCGAGAACCGCGTTCCGATCGAAGCCCCTATCAGCGCAACCCGCGTCATGCAGAACGTGGACCCGGCCGCTGGCGGCGTTCTGCGACACTGTCAGATCAGTTTCTCAATCCGGGAGCCGATCTGAGCCAAGATCAGAATGTCGCCTCTGCGCAAGAATTTGCGCCTGAGACACAGGAAAATCCTCCCCAGCCAGTTGAACAAAGCTTCTTTGCCCAAAGGCGCCAGGAGGAGCCTGCGCGCTTCGAGCCAATAGTGTCGCCTGAACCACAAATTGCGCATCAGTCGCAACCAGAAGTTTCGCGCCAGCGTGAGACGACAGAAGTTGTCATAACCGAAGCCGATCCTGATCGTCCTAAGAAGGGCGGTTGGTGGCAGCGTGTAAAAACGCCGTTTGGCGGTTGAGTTGATCTATCAGCGGGCGGGCTTGCTACCTGATTTGAGGGGCAAGCCAGTTCGCCAATCGAGCGACGCCTTCGGCCACCTCTGCTTCTGGTCCAGCGTAAGACAAACGGATCCAACTGCCACCATTTTGCGGATCAAAATCAACGCCCGGCGTGACAGCGACTCCCGCCTCCATCAAGAGACGGCGGCAAAAAGATAAAGAGTCTCTCGTGAAACGAGAGACATCCACGTAAAAATAAAACGCTCCGTCTGGCGGAGCAAAGCGCGTTAGACCCATTGCGGGTAAGCGATCCAGTAGTAAGTGTCGGTTTCGCGCGTAGATAAGTCGATTATCTTCGACTTCCTCATGCGCACTGAAAGCGGCGAGCGCCGCTGTTTGAGAGAGCGTTGGCGGACAAATCGCCAGCGATTGTTGCAATCGTTCAAGCGCGCGCACCCATGTCGTGGGCGCGACGATCCAACCAAGCCGCCAGCCGGTCATCGCGTAATATTTGGAAAAAGAATTAACAATGATTGCATTTTCGGAAAAACATAACGCGCTTTGCGCGTTTTTTTCATATTCAAGTCCATGATAAATTTCATCAGAAATAAAGGTAATGTTTTCTAAATCGCAATAATGACAAATATCTGCAAGAGACTCGTTGGAAATCATCGTTCCTGTTGGATTAGCAGGATTCATGAGTAACGCGCCTTGCAGTTTTTCTTCTTTATGCAAGGCGGCGAGCATAGACGCTGTTGGCGTAAAATTATTTTCAAAGCTCAGGCGCAGCTGAGCTGTTTTTAGACCCAACGCAGAAAGAATATTTGTATAGGCTGGATAGCCTGGTTGCGTGACAGCAATGCGGGCCCCTGAGTCAAAGCCTGCAATGAGCGCCAAAAGAAAGGCGCCAGAAGAGCCAGTTGTGATCACAACGCGGTCAGGAGAGATCTCAATGTCGTATTTTTTTCTATAAAAACGAGCGATCTCTTCGCGTAAGACGCGATGACCGAGAGCTTCTCCATAACCAAGCTGCCCATTTGAGAGCGCGGCGACCCCTGCTTGGCGAATAGTCTGAGGCGTGGGGGCGCCAGGTTCGCCTAACTCCATATGGATAATCCGGCGTCCTGCGCGCTCCAATTCCTTCGCTTCACGCAATGCGTCCATGGCGAGAAAGGGTGAGATTTCCGAGCGACGCGACAATTTGGGCGGTGGGGTCATTATTTTCCAGCTCAAAATGGCAAAAGGTTAAAGGCTTTGAGGGCGAAATTCATGCAGCGCCTTTACAAACTGCGTCAAGCGTTGAAAGTGAGTCATTGTGAGGTTTCTCGTGCGATAGAACTTCGAGAGGTTTGCGCATATGTATGAATTGAGCGTTGAGGCATTGATCTGGCGATTGTCTGTTGCATTCGCAATTGGCTTGCTGATTGGCCTTGAGCGCGGTTGGCAAGCGCGCGCAGAAGCGGAAGGCGAGCGGGCTGCGGGATTGCGCACCTTTGCGCTTAC
>OMIO01000188.1 GCA_900299115.1 Methylocystaceae bacterium
CTCCCAGGCAGCGGCAGGCGTTGAGACAAAGATTGACGCAGCCATAAAACTAACCACAAAAAGAACTAAGCAGAAGCTGTTAGACTGTTTCATTAAGATACTCTTCATGGCGCGCAGCGCTGTTAAACACCACATATAAATTTAAGTTTTCTAAGATGAATGCTTGCTGAATTTTTGATACAAGACACGCGCCTTGATAAAAATTACCATTTCGAACCTTCAGACTACCAACATACCCAATCAAACGTTTCTCAATGGCAGAATAAGCTCGCGTAGAGATGATCAATTGAGCCAAATTTTTCAAAATGAATAGAAAAAAAATTACTCAACTTACCGTCGTCCCAAGAGACTACCAAGAACAAGCGGTTGATGCAGCCTTCAACCATTGGCTGACATCCAATGCGCCCATGCTTATCGTTATGGCCACTGGCTCTGGGAAATCTATTGTGATTGCGCTGTTAATTCAGCGGGCTTTGGAAAAGGGCGTAAAATCACGCGTGCTTGTCTTGACGCATGTGAAGGAACTCGTAGAGCAAGATTATAATGAAATGATCAACCTCTGGCCTAACGCCCCTGCTGGCGTTAATTGCGCTGGCCTAAAAAAACGCTCAACAGACGCGCAAATTATCTTTGGCAGCATTCAATCCGTTTGGAATCATTGCGAAGAAATCGGCGAGTTTGATTATATTATTGTCGATGAAGCGCATCGTATTCCGCATAAAGATAACGGCAATTATCGAAAATTAATCTCTCTCCTGTCTCAAAAAAAACAAACGCTGAAGATCATTGGCTTGACCGCAACGCCCTTTCGACTAGACGGCGGCTGGCTGCATATTGGCGAAGAGCGGTTATTTGAACACATCATCTATGACTATTGCGTGGATAGAGGCATTCGTGAGGGTTGGCTCGCGCCTCTGGTTTCGAAACGAACGCAGTTTCAAATCAATATAGAGGGTGTGCGTAAAAGAGCCGGCGAATATCGCGCAGACGATCTCGATCGACTGGTCAATTCTTCAGAAAACTCTGATGCGGCGTTAAGTGAAATTATTACCTATGGGGAACATCGTCACTCTTGGCTTATCTATTGCGTGAGCGTCGCGCATGCCAATAGCGTTGCTGAAAAATTACGTGAACAAGGGATTAATGCACAGGCAATCACTGAAAAAACTCCCGCTAAAGATCGAGATAGATATATTCATGAATTCCGGGCAGGCAGCATAAAATGCATTGTGAATGTCAGCGTATTGACAACGGGATTTAATAACCCGCGCGTTGATCTTATTGCGATGCTCCGCCCGACGCTGAGCACCGCGCTCTATTTGCAAATTTGTGGGCGGGGCTTACGCAAAAGTGAGGGAAAAGAAAATTGTCAAATATTAGATTTTGTAGAAAACATCAGGCGTCATGGCCGCGTCGACGATCCCGACATTATTATTCATGCCGCAAAGGGCTCTAACGAACCTACACAGGAAGCGCCGAAATATCTCGCAAAAGCCTGTCCAGCATGCCTTCATTATAGTCCCATCAACGCGATTACCTGCTCATTCTGCGGCAAGACCTTTGCGAAAGAACGCAAAATTACGCATAATAGCCAAGCAGATTCTATTGAAATACTTGGCCGGCCGCGACGTAAATTCAAACTACAAGATAAATTTGTTCCCGTTAAAAAAGTTACAGCGCAACCGCATATAAGACGCGGCGCATTTAAAGTAACAAGTATAAAAATCGAATATCACCTCGCAACGGGCGAAACAGTTAAAGAATTTATCAAAGCCGATAATGGCGCGCTTAGCCGCATGGCTACAATTTGGTGGCAAGCTGTTATGGGAACAACACCGCCAACCTCAATCGATCTATTTTGCCGAGAGCTCTCCACCGCCCGCATTCATCGTCTACAAACTTATATTAATGAAAATAATTTCAGAGCGGTCGAGTATCTCGTCGTTACCCCCCAAAATGACAGCCGAACGCTCATGCTTGCTAAAGATAAAAAATTTGGCGGCCTCTCATTATTTAAAATTCTTGATACGCCAGCGTAATCCTACCAACAAATAAAAAAGTAATTTAAAAAAACATATTTTAATCTTTTTTACTTATCTTGAAGATGTCTCATCGCATTGCGTTAGACGATCCCCTAAAAGAAAAAATCTTCTTTTGCGCCATACTGTCAAAATTTGATAAAAAAACTTCGATCTAATAGATTAAGCTCAAAATTAAGCCCGTGAGATTAGGAATTTTCTATTGAAACCAAAGATCTTTATAGATGGCGATTCAGGCACGACAGGTCTTGGGATCCAGGATCGCCTTGCTGGGCGCAGGGATTTAGAAATCATTGCGCTGCCTCATGCGCAGCGTAAGGACCTCGCCGCAAAACAACAGATATTATCGCAAGTTGACTTAGCGATCCTATGCTTGCCCGATGATGCGGCTAAAGAGACTGTTGCGCTTTGTGACGCTTTAGGAACAAAAGCCCCGCGTATTCTTGACGCCTCAACAGCGCATCGCACTGCGCCAAATTGGGTCTATGGATTCCCGGAACTCTGCGCCAATCACTCGCAGGCAATTGCTTCTGCGCAACGCGTCGCTAATGTCGGATGTTACGCGACCGGAGCAATCGCCCTTCTGCGCCCTTTAATTGATGCGCAGTTACTTCCCCATTCCGATCCTCTGGCGATCAATGCGGTCTCCGGCTATTCAGGCGGCGGTCGTCAGATGATTGAGTCTTATGAAAAAGGCGCCTCGCCAGCCTTCGAACTCTATTCCTTAAGCCAGCAACACAAGCATATCCCTGAGATTATGGCCTATGCGCGTCTCGAGAAGCCGCCAATATTCGCCCCATCCGTTGGCAGTTTCCGTCAAGGCATGCTGGTGTCAATTCCTCTTGCACTCGAGGTTTTGCCAGGAAAAATAACGGCGAGAGATCTCCAAGAAACCTATAAGCATCATTACGATCAATGCCCCCATGTTCGTTGTGCTACCGCCCCAACGAATGGTCGTATTGACGCGCTCGCGCTTAATAATTCCGATGATATGGAGCTATTTGTTTTTAGTAATGATGCTTTACGCCAGATCATTTTAGTGGCGCGATTGGACAATCTGGGCAAAGGCGCCTCCGGCGCCGCTGTCCAAAATCTCAACTTAATGTTGAATAAAACGCAATAAAGAAAAAGATTATTGCTGAAGGGCTTTCCTTAATGCAGATCATCAGGGAGCTTGTCAGCGACATCCTCGTAGCGGCTCGTTCTACTCCCCATCATCGTCTCGAACGCGTCATGAACTTCGCGCACAGAACGCGGGCTGAGGCGGCCGCCCCGCGATTCATAAAAGATTGATCGATTGGCTCGCGCAGGACGCGGAAGAAGAGCTGCAGCAGATTGGTTTGGATTATCATTTAACACATGCAAAAACTTTTCTGCGTCGTCTGTGCCAAGGAAATGGATCAGATAGGTTTCGCCGGGGGTGAGCGGGCGGCCGATTGTTTCTGCGATTTTTGCGCCGTCCTTTTTAAGCATTTCTGCAGCTAGAACGGCTGAAAGATAGGGATCCATCCGTAAATTTAAGATTTGCGAACGCTTCATTGGCGATGCGTTCAGTGAAACGCCTTCCTGACCAGCTACGGCTTTGGACTCTTCTGTGCGACCATGTCGACCGCCAAATATTTTAATCGCATGCAGCCATGTTTTCTCAACAAATTGGAAAAGGCCGCTAGCAGTTGACGTGCGCGCCTTCGCCCGTAAGGAGAAATTAGATTCCTTATCTGCAATCGCCATCAACAAAGCCGGATCCATCTCTGTTGTCTTGGCCGCCTTAACGACGTGTTCAACAACAGATTGATGAACCTTAACCGGTCCAAAACGCATGACGCCAAGACCATCCGCAACATCTGTGCCGTCGTCGCGTCGATGCGACCACGTCAAAGCAGCCTGTTCAATAACGAAATCAGAGTCCAAAACCTCCTCGCCCGCCTCTTTGGACAATGATGCAGGACCAGAAGGCGGCACACGGACACGCGCAATGCGATAGGGCCGTTCACTCCGCGCCGTCTCTTCCTCATCGCCCGAGGGGCTAAACGACATGACAGCGAGAAGCGACAACAGCACACCGACGCCGATAGCGCGCGCAAGCAATGGAAATGAGCGACAGAAACTAAATGAACGGAAATGCGTCCAATGAAAATGCAGCAGATGCGCGCGCGCAAAAGCTACGAATGAGGGCTCATGCCCGCCACTCGGCGCTACGCTTATTTCTCGCTTTGAGAAAGTTACATCCGTCATTCGGTTCGCATCTTCTCCTCGGCCCATTTAGGCCAGGGTGAAAATGTAACTCCTTGAGACGGCAAAAGATCGGCGCGCCCCGCCCCCGAGACGCCATAATCCCGCAAGCGCCTTTTAGCTGTAATCTTTTGATTTTATTAACCGAGTTAGCAAATTACGCCCGCTAATCGCGGGCGCTGCCTTTATTTTGCCACAAGGCGCTGGAGCCGACTAACATTATTTAGAATCAAGGGGTTTATAAGCCGAACTTGGAAACCATGCCTTGCAGCATGTGATATTCCGCTGCCGGCACAGGCGTTGTCCGGGAAAGGAAGTTAACAGGCTTACCATCCTCAAGACCGTAGTCCGCTAGGCGTTGCACCTTTTTCGACTTGTCAAAATAGACTGCAAGCACGCGTTGATCAGTCACCGCGCCAGGCATGAAAGCCAAAGACCGATCGACCCGCTGACTGACGTAATACCAAGCGTCGCCACCCACAGTCGAGGTGGTCGAAGGCGTTCCAAGGATCGAGAGAACCTGAGGCGCCTCCATACCTGGCTTCACTTCGGTCACGCGTTTTTGATCGATGACTGCGCCCCTTGTGATGACGCCGTCATAGCCCAAACAGCCGCCAAGCGCGCCCGCCGCCAGCGTGGCCAGGGTCAGGCGCAGCGCCAGAGAATTTTGATAAATAGATGAAAAAACGCGCTTATCTCGCGCCATTTGAGAGATCTCCAACTCATCGCGTCGCCGGAATGTTAAGCGACAAACCCATCCTCTACCGGATTTCGGTAAACTTCGGTTAAAGGGATTGCAAGCACGAGCCACTATTTTCAAAATTATCGTAATTTAGATAAGGACGCGTCATATGGCGGACAATCATGCTCCCTCACCTATCAGTCAGCCCCGACGCATCTTAGTTACCGAGATCCCACCCGAGGGGCTGGAGATTAAGCTTTTTGCAACACAAGACGAGTGCAAAACGCTTGCTCAGCTCAATGATCTTCCCAGCATCAGCGCTTTGACTGCTGACCTTCGACTGACAAGATGGAAAGCGCATGGAGCGATTGTGCGTGGGGAAGTAAAAGCGCGCCTTACGCAAATCTGCGTGCGCTCTTTGGAGGAATTTGAAACGGATCTTTCTTCTCAAATCGATCTGCGTCTCGCTCCAACAACGATCGAGGATGCTCGTCAGCACCAAGAACCGCTCGATCGCGACGCCTTATCGCTTGCCGCTTTATCAGAAGATCCGCCAGATCCACTGATTGACGGGGTTATCGAGCTCTGGGCTCTTGTCAGTGAGTTTTTAACCCTTGCGCTCGAGCCTTATCCCCATAAGCCCGGCGTTGAATTTAAAGAATTAGGCCCAGAAAGCGATAAAAACCCCGCCTCTTCCCCTTTTGCGTCGCTACAAGCGTTAATATCAAAAAAAAACTAACCCAATTATCCCAACCCCAACGCGCATCTGGACGAGGTTTAGACAATAAAGACTGCAAAGCTTGCTAAATTTCAGTTGGATAGGCTCTTGCGCCGCGGACGTGCAAATGGCAAGTCAGCTGGCAAGTTAACCTGCAAGTCCGCTAACTAATTCCGCTAGCGCGTCACGCTGCAGCTTTGGCCGATGCAAGGCCGCTTGGGAAAGAGATCCTGTTTAATTAAATTTTGAGGCAAGCCGAAAAATGTCGCAATATATAAGGATCGCCATCGATGCGATGGGCGGCGACTTCGGACCGGCGGTCACGATTGCCGGAGCGGCCCTAGCTCTCGAAAAACACCCTGACAGCCGATTTATCCTCTTTGGCGATCAAACGACCCTTCGCGCTGAACTTGCCAAATACCCACGCCTTGCTGAAAACGCCGAAATCGCCCATTCCGACGTTGCAATCCGAATGGATGATAAACCTAGCCAAGCGCTACGCTCAGGTCGGCGCGTCTCATCCATGTGGATGGCCATCGAAGCCGTCAAAAAGGGCGAAGCGGATGTGATCGTCTCTGCGGGCAATACAGGCGCCCTCATGGCTATGGCGAAAATCTGTCTTAAAACTATTTCGCGCATTGAGCGCCCAGCGCTTGCCTGTCTTTGGCCAACCTTGCGCGGCCAATCTATTGTTTTAGATGTTGGCGCCACTATGGGCGCCAATGCGCGCCATCTCGTAGATCTTGCGATCATGGGATCAGCGATGGCCTCAATTATTCTAGGGTATGAACGCCCAAGCGTCGGCCTGCTTAATGTCGGCACAGAGGAAATAAAAGGCGTTGAAGAAGTCAAAGCGGCCTCTCAGATTCTCAAAGAGTCAAATTTACCAGGTCTCGCCTACGCAGGTTTTGTTGAAGGCGATGGCATTGGCCTAGGCGCGGCGGATGTTGTGGTCACAGAAGGGTTTACTGGAAACATCACGCTCAAAACAGCAGAAGGAACCGCAAAACAAATTAGCGCATATCTTAAAGAAGCGATGAGCAGCTCGCTCCTTTCTAAGCTTGGCTATTTTCTTGCGCGCGCAGCTTTCAATCAATTACGCGCAAGAATGGATACACGCAAAATTAATGGCGGCGTATTTCTTGGCGTTGAAGGCGTTGTTATTAAAAGTCACGGCGGCATGGATGCAATTGGGTTCGCTCACGCCATTGAAATCGGCTATGAAATGGCCCGCAGCGATCTCTTAAATCGCATCCGCAAGACCGTTGAACTCGCCCATCGCTTTCAACAAGAAAGACCGCCCGAGACGCCCGTGCAGAAAGCTATGCTCTGATGCCTAATTCTCCTAAGTTACGCTCTGTTATCCGTGGCGTCGGCGCATATCTCCCCGAAAAAATTCTAACCAACAAAGAACTCGCAGAACTTGTAGAGACAAGCGATGAGTGGATCGTCCAAAGAACGGGCATCCAGGAAAGACACATTGCAGCAAAGGGAGAAACAACCTCCATGCTGGGCGCAAGCGCAGCGCGCGCTGCTCTTGTTGAAGCTGACCTAACTGCACAAGATATTGACCTCTTAATCGTCGCCACCTCAACGCCAGACTGGACCTTTCCCTCAACTGCAACGCAAATTCAGGCTGAATTAGGCATCCATCAGGGTGTCGCCTTTGATCTTCAAGCTGTCTGCTCGGGTTTTGTTTTTGCCCTCGCCACAGCAGATAAATTTTTACGCTCCGGCTCGCATAAGCGCGCGCTTGTAATTGGCGCAGAAACTTTTTCACGGATTATTGATTGGTCGGACAGAACAACCTGCGTTCTTTTCGGCGATGGCGCCGGCGCTGTCGTTGTCGAGGCTGTCGCCTCTCAAGGCGAAGGGAATGAGCGCGGCATACTCACAACCCATTTGCGTTCAGATGGGCGACATCGATCAAAACTTCATGTTGATGGCGGACCATCCGCCACCCAGACAGTTGGTCATTTGCGCATGGAGGGAAAAGAGGTTTTTCGCTTTGCGGTTGGCCAAGTCACCGATGTCGTTAAAGACGCTTTTGCCGCGACTGGACTGACAGCAAATGATCTAGATTGGTTTGTACCACATCAAGCAAATCGGCGCATTATAGACATGTCAGCGCATAAACTCGGCATTGCGCCCGAGAAAATAGTCGCAACGGTGCATCTTCACGGCAATACATCAGCAGCCAGCGTCCCCTTAGCGCTCTCCGTCGCCCGACAAGATGGTAGAATTAAAAATGGCGATCTTGTTATGCTCGAAGCCGTTGGCGGCGGATTTACTTGGGGATCCGCTCTCGTTCGCTGGTAATCAAGAAAATAGGCATTGAAGCTATGGCGAAATCCCGCCCAGCCTTTATCTGTCAAAACTGCGGGGCGGTTTCATCTCGTTGGCAGGGGAAATGCGAAGCGTGCAATGAGTGGAACACGATTGCGGAAGAAATCGATAGTCCAATCAGCGGCCAACGCATTTTAGGCGGTCGATCATTTGAACTCGAGTCGCTCGCAGGCGCTTCTTCTACCGTCGACAGAATTGTCAGCAGCGTTGAAGAATTCGATCGCGTTACAGGTGGAGGATTTGTTCCAGGATCGGTTATTTTACTAGGAGGCGAGCCTGGAATAGGCAAATCAACTTTGCTCATTCAAATTTGCGCGGCGCTTGCAACCCGCGGCGAACGCGTGATCTACATTTCCGGAGAAGAAGCTGTAGCACAAGTTCGGTTGCGCGCCTCGCGTCTTAATTTATCAAGCGCGCCTGTTGAACTTGCTGCGGCAACGCAAGTCGAGGACATTCTTGCAACTTGCGGAAGCGGAAAACGCGCAGCGCTGATCGTAATCGACTCAATTCAAACAATGCATACCAATCAGGCGCCTTCAGCGCCCGGCACTGTCACGCAGGTGCGTGCGAGCGCGCAAGCTTTGTTGCGCCATGCCAAATCGAGCGGCTCAATTGTTATTCTTGTTGGGCATGTCACTAAGGATGGGCAAGTCGCAGGCCCCCGCGTTGTTGAACATATGGTTGATGCAGTGCTTTCTTTTGAAGGCGACGCAGCCCATCATTTTCGTATGCTGCGCGCATCAAAAAACCGCTTTGGGGCTACGGGAGAAATTGGCGTCTTTGAAATGACCGGACTAGGACTAGCGGAGGTCGCTAATCCTTCCGCCTTGTTTCTTGCCGGCCGCGACGCGACTGCGCCCGGCGCAGCGGTTTTTGCTGGCATGGAAGGTCAACGTCCCATGCTCCTGGAAATCCAAGCGCTCGTTGCGCCAACATCCTTGGGCACCCCGCGAAGAGCGGTCGTTGGATTTGATCAAAATCGACTATCGATGATTCTCGCCGTGCTGGAAGCGCATGGCGGGTTAAAGCTCGGCCTCTACGACATCTATCTCAATGTGGCTGGCGGACTCAGGGCTGATGAACCTGCCGCCGATCTTGCGGCGGCGGCAGCCCTTGTTTCCTCCTTGACCGGAGCGATCTTGCCTGCCGACCAGGCCTTTTTTGGAGAAATCGGTCTCTCAGGAGCCGTTCGACCGGTGATTCACGCCGGCATGCGCTTGCGCGAGGCTGCTAAACTTGGCTTTCATCAAGCTGTCCTGGCCCAAGCACAGCAAATCAACGATGAGGAAAGACGCAGTGGCCTCGCCCTGCGGCCTTGCGCCGACGTGGGTCAGCTCGTTGCGGCAATCGCGCAAACAGCGCCCAAGAAGCGCCCGACCTCATCGCCAAGCCCATAATTTAAGATAAATGAGGGGAAGA
>OMIO01000189.1 GCA_900299115.1 Methylocystaceae bacterium
ATTTATATCAGCGGCTCTGAGTCATTGATTGCAACGCTTGCGAAGGCGGTGGCGGGCGGCGCAATCCTTGCCCTGGTAAAACATGCCATGATCCCCGAAGCCATTCACAAAGGCGGCTCGGGAATCGTTTTGCCCGCCGTTGGCGGTTTCCTCTTTGGTCTTTACCTGGCGCTATTGCAAACACCGCTCGTCTGATTGAGGCTTGCATAAACTGTTTAATTTCTATGCAGACGTAGCTCCTCAGTAGAATGAGGCTCCGATAAATCATGCAGCTTGGTCATAAAAAGAAAAGCAGCTTTATACTTGCGCTCGCCGCGCTTGGAATCGTCTTTGGCGATATCGGAACAAGTCCGATGTACGCCGTCAGTGAATCAATGCGCGCCTCCGGCTCTCCGCATAGCCCGGCGTCTGTGTTCGGCGTCACGTCATTGATATTCTGGACGCTGGCGCTGATCGTGAGCGTGAAATATCTGCTGTTTATAACCAGAGTTGATAATGATGGAGAGGGCGGTATCTTTGCGATCGTTTCCGTAATTAAGTCAAAAGTCGGATCAAACGATAGTGTGGTCATGTGGATCATGACCGCAATTGCGATCGCCTCCACAGGCCTCTTATTCGCCGATAGCCTCATCACGCCTGCGCTTTCCGTTATGGCGGCGACCGAAGGCGCAAAAATGATTTATGACGGCGCAGATCAATGGGTTGTTAGCGCGAGCATCGTGATTTTAACAACTCTCTTCGCCATTCAAAGATATGGCACTGACGCGCTCAGTCGTTTTTTCAGCCCTGTAATGATCGTGTGGTTCATCGCGATCGCACTGACGGGCTTTAAGGCGATTATTACAAAGCCGATTATTCTAGACGCCGTCATGCCGCAATATGGCTATGAACTGCTTCTTTCGCTCAGTTGGAGCGGGCGCTTTAATCTTCTCGGCTCTATTCTCCTTGCCGCTACCGGCGCAGAAGCCATTTATGCGGATATGGGGCATTTTGGTCGTCGGCCCATTAGTATTGCGTGGTATGGATTTGCGCTCGTCTCATTGCTGTTGAGCTATTTTGGACAAGGCGCCTGGTTGCTGACGCATCATGCTGGCGCAGGTTCGGACGATAATCCTTTTTTTGCGATCATCCCTCTCCAGTTCATGGCGCCGATGGTCGTGCTTGCCACGCTTGCCAGCGTTATCGCCAGTCAGGCCGTGATCTCTGGAATGTTCTCGCTCGCCAATCAGGCGATTCGATTAAACTATCTGCCCAGATTGGAGATCAGACACACCTCATTAACGGAGCGTGGGCAAATCTACGTGCCGTATATAAATTTCTTATTGTTGATTGGTGGCGTCCTGTTGATTTTGGGATTCAGGTCGTCATCGGCATTGGCGTCATCTTATGGATTTGCCGTCGCCGCTACGATGTTTTTGACGACAACGGCTTTTTCATTCGTCGTTCTTTATGTGTGGGAATGGTCCATCTGGAAGCTTATCGCCTTTGTCTTTTTTGCAATCCCGCTGGATTTTATCTATCTGGCCGCAACAGTGACAAAGCTGCCCGCAGGTCATTATTTGACGTTGATTATTTCTATGGTGATCATTTGGCTGTTGTCAGCCTGGTTCCTGGGTAATCGTGCGCTTTCAAGACGCGCGCAGCGTCTTGATATTCCCGTCGCAGATTTTGCGGATATGATTGAGATGCGGCACGATCTGGCGCACAGCGCGCGCCCGGCGATCTTCTTTCAGCATTTGCCATTCCCCTCTGAGGTGGAGGTTACGCCCAACGCCCTGCTGCGTCAGGTGCAAATTACGTCGATGCTGTACCAGCCTGCCGTTATTGTTGAGTTCATAGACTCCTCTTTTCCGCATATTCCTGAGGAAAAGAGGCTCTATGCGGCTGAATATCCCAATAATATCCATGTGGTGAGAGCGACGTTCGGATATTGGGAGGCCGCGTCGATTAATCCAGTCATCGCGCTGGGAAAAGCGCGCGGATGGTGGAAAGACGAGACGGACGTCGTGTATTTCGCCGTGCGTGAAGATTTAAGGCTCGCCAGCGCCAATGAGTTGTCCTGGCTGGTGAAATGGCCCTATTTCTTCCTTCATAAGCTGGACCAGCCCCAGCCCAGAAGCCTCCACATTAATGCTATGCGATATGTGGAGCTCGGGATGCCAATTGATATCTAGTGGCGCAGCAACCGGATTGCGCATTCTCTTCTAGGGCTATTTTTTAAGCGCTGCGATGGCGTCAGACGCTGTCTCGTGCGCGCCGAGCAATGAATCGAAACCGCTTAGGGAAATAACTTCTTTAACGGACCCTTGTGCGCCGCATAAGGTAAGCGCGCCGCCTGTGGACTTCGTCTTTTTCGCGGTGATCAGCAATGCGCGCAAGCCCGCCGAGCTCACATAATCAATGCCAGAGAGATCGATCACGACATATTGTGCGCCGGCGCCGATATGAAGCATGCACTGTTCTTCAAACGAGGATGAGGTTGCGCCATCTATTCTGCCCTGAGGCTGCAAAACAATTACATCATCAACCAGGCTTTGTTGGACATGCATCAGCTTGTTCCCTGCATTTTTGGGGATTTTCATGAAAGAAAAATTTGGTTATGATTTTAGCTGTCTGCTCATATTTAGTCTAGCGAGGAAATATATGGTACGATCGTATCGTGAGCGCCGCTGGTCTGTGATGCTGCATGACTGATATGTCGCCGCCTCAGTCATATGTTTTTGAGCTTACGCCGCAGAATATGTCTACTGCGTTGGATTGGGTTGAAAATTGCGTTAAAAAAATAGCCTCTAATGAGCGGCAGATATTTGGCGTGCGACTTTGTGTGGAAGAGTTGCTGGCAAATCTCCTTTCTCATGTAAAATCTCAGATCGTTAATGTGGAAATTAATATTCAGCCCGATGCGTCTGGCATTGGCCTTATTCTTACAAACAACGGACCTTTGTTTAACCCGTTGGAGAAAGAAGCTCGAATGTTGGACTCTGATATAGATGCTGCGAGATTGGGTGGCTGGGGCGTTCCAATTCTACATCATTTCTCTGATCGATTCGAATATCGAGCTGTTGGCGACAATAATGTGATTATGTTGTATTTTTCAGAGCGCCAGGACGCCGGTAATTCACGCGAGTGAGGAAATATTCGTGACGAATAATAATATAATTACTGCGCCTGATTTGCTCAGAAACTATTTCATGTCGGAGAAGGTCAAGGCGCTCCGTCCGAACGAAGTTCTCGTTCATCAGGGTGACAAAAGCCATAGCGCATTTTTTTTGGATGAGGGTGAAATTATTGTTTACGCTGAAACCAATTATGGTGAAACGATCCTTGCAACGCATCGCGCGCCGCGCCTGATCGGCGAAATCGGCGCTTTGGCGGGGCTCCCCCGCACAGCAAGTATGCGTGCGTCTGGCGATGTGGTTTTGTTCGAAATTGCATGTGAGCGTTTGCTGGGGCTGGGGCTGAAATATCCGAATATATTGTTATCGGCTGTCCAGCAGCTTGGTCGGCAACTGGGCGGCGTAAATGAAGCCTTGGCCCTTTATTCTAATGCGCTCTCTGCACTTGAGACGCGCACTTTTGATAATAGCATTCTGGCGGATCTTGATAATCCGTCGCCGTCGCTTGCGGCTTTTTCAGAAGCTTTCAAAAGATTTGCCAATCAAATTAGCGTTAAGCGGCGTCAAGATGATGATATGGCGGCGGCGGCGCTGATCCAGCAATCATTTTTGCCCAAGATTGATGCGTTAAATTTATTTGGCGATAGGCTTCAGGTGGCCGGCGCAATAAGGCCGACGCGAGAAGTTGGCGGAGATTTTTATGATATATTTTCGATCTCTGGCGATCGCGTCGCAATCGTCATTGGCGATGTTTGTGGAAAGGGCACGCCGGCAAGTCTTTTCACGGCAATCGTCGTAACGTTAATCCGAACGATTTGTCGAGAGCATCCAGATCCCGCAACAGCGATTTCTCGCGTTAATAAAGCATTATGCGCGGATAATGAATCAATGATGTTCGCCACGGTTTTCTATGGCGTTCTGAATATTTCCACACGCGTTCTTGAATACGTCAATTGTGGTCATGTCTCGCCTGTAATTCTGTCGCCGCAAGAAACTCCGCGCAGATTGACGCCGACAGCCATTCCGCTCGCGATTGATGACGGCGTCATGATTAAAGCCGGATCGACGATTATGACGGAAGGAAACACGCTCATATTAATTACAGACGGCGTGACGGAATCAATGAATGTCGCTCAGCAAGAGTATGGAGAAGGTCGTTTTTCAAATCTGCTGAATGAGATTAATCGCTTGTCGCCAAATGATATGATGGCGTCGATTTTCGATGATGTCGACGCCTTCTCCGAGGGCGCAGAGCAATCTGATGATATTGGTTGTTTGGTCGTAAGGTTTGATTGACGCGCATTGTCTGACGCATGTCAGCGGTCACATGTAGACAATAGAATATGGTCGCCGTCGCGCAGGGCTTTTACGGAATTAGGTAAAATTTGATGGATTTCGTTTCCGTCACCTTCACGTAAAAACGCTAATTATCCCCTGAAAGCAGCGATTTACATCTGATTCACCAGGCTTGTTAGCAGCTTTTGGGCGCCTTTCCCGCAAGGTTGGCGCATCGAAAACGCGACGGCGAGGAGTGGGGCCATGCTACAGGCGATCGAAAAACGTCAGGAGAAACGCGCCGGCGAGAAGCTGCTGGTGCAGCGTGATCGTCGCGCCGATGGCGGATCGCGCCATGTGCGGGTGACGCGCGGCGATATTCTGATCGCGCGGCGCTTCGGCGGCGTGGCGATGATGATCGCGGCGCCGGTAGAGGCCTATCGCGGCGTCGGACTCGATGCGCAGACTGACG
>OMIO01000190.1 GCA_900299115.1 Methylocystaceae bacterium
GCCAATAAAAATGGCCAACATATAGCCAAAAACCAGATTATCGATTGGATGATTTCTGAAATTTGTCAGGGGGGTGAGCACATCTGCAGTGTGATGGAGCTTATGTAATTCCCATAAAACAGAAACACGATGCTTTAAGTAGTGATCCACGTAATAACCAATTTCATAGGCTATAAATAAGATAAGCGTTGAAATGAGTTTTTTACTTAAAAAACTGATCTCGATTGGCCCAAAAGCCCCAAAGAGCTGATTGAGCGCAGCATGAACGCTAAAGGCGACGCTATTTGATGAAATAACCAGTGCGCCGACGACTGCCGGCATAAACACAACGCTCAAGAAAAAAAGATTAATATCCGCAAGCGTTGAGTCGCGTATTAATAGATTCCTAGAAAAGATCGCGCGCGACAAAGCCTGCCAATTGACTCTGCCGCGACGACGAAACCGCAGCAAAGCTAAAATAAAGATCGCACAGGAAAAGGACGCAATCAGTGAATAGATTGAAAAAACAGATCCGGGAGAAAATAGCTCAATTTCTATTCTCTTAAGCGAATAGTGGATTGCGTCAGAAAGATTCATTGACGAAAACCATTCATGCCTTATCCGGTTTAGTCTTACTGTTTGGCGATCGCGATTAAACTCAATCTAAAAGCGTCCTTGCTACGAGGCGCAGAAATATCCCATCATTTATGGCTTTTCACAAGCGCGGTTGACTTGAGAGAGAGAAAAGCGGGTCGAGACCGCAAGCAATGAGACTTTAAAAAGCTTAGCTTGGGTCAGAGAATTTAGGGTTATATAAAAAAGGGGGCGCAATGCCCCCTTAAGAAGATTTAAAACTTTAAATCCTCACCCTTTAGCGGCTGCGGCTACTTCAGCAGCAAAATCGCTTGAGGCCTTGTCAATTCCCTCGCCCAAAGCATAGCGCAAAAAGCCTTTGATGACGATTGGCGCGCCTGCTTTGCCTTCAAGCTCCTTAACCGCTTGCGCCACTGTCTTTCCATTGTGATCAGGATGATTGGAGACTTGATCCAGCATACAAACTTCCTTTGCGTAAGTTTTAATGCCTGAATCTATGATCTTCTCTAAAACATTTGCAGGTTTTCCGGCGTTCTTTTCCGCAAGCAACTTCTTTTCCCGCTCAATCGTTGCTGGATCCAGACCTGAAGCATCTAGGGCAAGGGGATTTGCCGAAGCGACATGCATGGCGAGCTGACGCGCGAGCGCTGAGAGAGAGTCTTTATCGCCTTTTGACTCAAGGGCGACAATGACAGCAATTTTTCCCTGACCATCGACAACTTGGGAATGCACATAGCGACCAACAACGCCCTCGCTCACGGATAAGGCCGAAGCGCGGCGCAGACTCAAATTTTCACCAATATGGGCAATTGCGTTGGTAATTGCTTCCGCGACGCTGCCACCGCCAGGATATGCCTGGGTGCTCAATGTTTCCGCGTCTGTCTTATCAGACTTTAATGCAACTTCGCCGATATTTTGAACCAGAGTTTGAAAGTCAGAATTGCGCGCGACAAAGTCTGTCTCTGAATTCACCTCAACGACAACGCCTCTCGTCCCTGAGACCAAAGCGGCGACCAGTCCTTCTGCAGCAACGCGGTCCGCCTTTTTAGCCGCTTTTGACAAGCCTTTTTTGCGCAACCAATCCACAGCGGCTTCAAAATCGCCATCTGTTGCGGTCAAGGCCGCTTTACAGTCCATCATGCCCGCGCCTGTGCTCTCACGTAGTTCCTTGACCAAAGCAGCAGTGATTGTGGCCATGATTAATTCCTTCTTTCCATTAAGTTATAGAACGCTGCGCGCTAGAGCGCTTACGATCATGATCGATCAATATTGGGACGGGCGCCAAACTCACATGGAGCCGACGCCCGTTAGAAGATTATTGACTGTTTAAACGCGCTTATTCGGCAGCAATTAATCCGCGCGCCTGCTCAACCCAGCCATCGCGTTGAATGCGACCGTTAAGTTTGAGTTCTGCGTCTAATTTTTCCATATCGGCTACTGTCATTGCGCTAATTTGCCAATAGTGGAAGACGCCTGCGTCATTGAGTTTCTTAACAATCTGAGGACCAACGCCAGAGAGCTTGGCAAGGTCATCCGGCGCGCCGCGCGGCGCGCCCAAAAGCTCGAAGATCTCGGCTGAGTCGCTTCTGACGGATACATCCTCAAGAATAGCAGGCTCAACATCTGGCGTTTCAGCTGCGCCAATATCAGCGCCCAGCGCGCCTTGACCACGCGAAATGCCATCGATCGCCGCGCGTGCAATTAAATCACAATACAGCGCAATGGCGCGGCCCGCATCATCATTGCCGGGAATGGGATGTGAAACGCCTTCAGGATCGCAATTCGTATCGAGCACAGCGACGACTGGAATTTTCAGTCGATTGGCTTCTTTAATCGCCAACTGCTCTTTATTTGTGTCAATCACAAAGATCAGATCAGGCGTGCCGCCCATGTCTTTGATGCCGCCGAGCGCGCGCTCTAATTTATCCCGCTCGCGGGTAAGCAACAGACGCTCTTTCTTTGTGACGCCTTGCGCGCCTGCAGAAAGCATTTCATCAAGCTTTCTCAGACGATTGATCGATCCTGAAATCGTTTTCCAATTGGTTAGCGTGCCGCCAAGCCATCTGGAATTAATGAAATATTGCGCGCTGCGTTTTGCTGATTCAGCGATTTGTTCTTGCGCTTGACGTTTTGTGCCAACAAAAAGCACGCGTCCGCCTTTAGCAACCGTATCAGAAACAACCTTAAGCGCCTGATGGAGCAAAGGGACGGTCTGCGCGAGGTCGATGATGTGAATATTATTGCGCGCGCCAAAAATATAAGGCGCCATTTTGGGATTCCAGCGATGTGACTGATGGCCAAAATGCGCGCCAGCCTCAAGAAGGCCGCGCATGGTGAATTCTGGTAACGCCATAATTAAAGTTCTCCGGTTAAGCCTCGACGAAGGAAGATGAGAGGTCGGAGGCCGACCACCGGAAGCGACATCTTAAAGCAGATGCCGAAAACCCTTCGTCTGTGGGATGCGCGGCTTATAGGCGACCTGATCGCCTCCTGCAATAGCCGATAGAATCAACAAGATGACCTAAATTGCGCTTGAGCCGCCCCAAGCCGCTAAATCATCGTCAACAGGCGCGCTGGAAAGGCCAAACGCCCTCGATTAAAATCCAAAAAGACCGATTTTAGGTAAAAATTTTCACTTTCGCCGCGACGTCTTGTCGCACACTATCTATCTGAAATTATTTAATAAAACGCAATTGTTTGGGGAAAAAAAACAGCCCGCCGCGCGCATTGCCAAGCGTTTTAAATCGGGCTATGGTTATTTCGATGCTTCAAGCATTCTAGTTTTAAAAAACAACACAGGGGGAAACAAATGGCTGTCAACGTACACGGCGGCGGAAGCCTCGGCAAAGCTCTTCTTTACATCGCAGCGGGCGTCGCGTTCGTTGTTGTGGCTCTGACCTGGGTTCCAGATTGGATTTCGCCTGAGGGCACCAACGGCACAGGCAACCGTAACGGCATTGCTGGCGAAGGCGTAGGCTCAACCGCCCGCATGATTCAGTAATTTGCGCATCCAGAAGTCGGGATGGGAGCTTTAAGCCCCGCTCGGCCCTGGACAGCAAACTCAAAAAGCCGACGCTTCCGTTAATCGGACGTCGGCTTCTTTTTTATTCAAACGTCAAAACTCAATTCCTGGCTGTGCTTTAACGCCAGCGGCAAAATGATGTTTTACGGCGGTCATTTCAGTCACTAAATCAGCCGCTTCAATTAATTCCGCCTTCGCATTCCGGCCTGTGACAACAATGTGTAAATCAGGCCGACGCCCCGCAAATGTCGCCAAGACCTGCTCTAGCGGAAGATGATCATAGCGCAGGGAAATATTGAGTTCATCCAAGATCACGAGGCCAATCTCAGGACTATTGATCAATGCGACGGCTTGCGCCCAAGCTTTTTCCGCCGCCTGGATATCTCGAGATCGATCTTGCGTTTCCCAAGTAAAACCCTCACCCAACGTATGCCAGGAAACTTCGCCAAGTTTTTCTAAAATATCTCTTTCGCCGCTACGCCAGGCGCCTTTGCCAAATTGAACAACGCCAATTTTCCATCCTTGGGCTATGGCGCGCAGCGCTAAGCCAAATGCGGCGGTGGATTTTCCCTTACCTGCCCCGGTATGAACGATTAACAATCCTTTTTGGGCAATCGTCTTATCCGCGACTTCGGCGTCCTGCAGCGCTTTGCGTTTTTCCATCTTGGCGCGATGGCGACGAGCCTCTTCTTCAAGATCACCCTTGTTCACAAGAAGCTCCAATGTTTGACGGCTGAGGCTGAGCCGCATATGACTTAGTGCGACGGTCCTTCGCAAGAAGGTAATAGGGAACGCGGTTCAGGCTTTTGCCTAATGCCGCGGCTGCCCCCGCAACTGTAGCCAGCATGGTTACGCCATTCGCCACTGGAGATCATCTGGGAAGGCGGCGTTACTTTAAAGCTGGGAGCCAGGAGACCTGCCGTCACGGCGATCATCTGATCGTCTTTAACCTCAAGACGCCGCCGGTGGGGCGGCAAGGAAAATAAAATGCGCATTGAGAAAACGACCTTCGTTCTTCCGCAGCTCTCACTTATTAAAAGCGACACGCTAAAAGCTGCGACAGTCGCTTTGTTGGTTGGCTTTAGCTTAATCTACGCGATCGGTTTCAGCAAAACAGATCGTCTTCACGATAGCGCGCATGACTCGCGTCACGCGCTCTCTTTCCCCTGCCACTAAAACACGCTCGAAATAAACTTCGGTGATCACGCGCGTTTTGGCGACCGGCCTCATCGCCGGCATTGTCGCTGGGCTGTTTGTTGCTGCTCTTCAGCATGTAACAACAACGCCCCTCATTCTTACTGCTGAAATTTACGAAGTTGGCGGAGAAGCTGCGCGGGGCGACGCCTCAACGCTCAGCCAATCAGCGCTCTTCCACCGCACGCTCAATACGAGCCTATCAACAATAGCGCTTAGCATGGGATATGCGCTCATTCTTCTCGCAGGGATGCTTTTGAGCGAAGAGAAAATCGACGCCTATCGCGCAACAATTTGGGGGGCTTGCGCCTTTGCAGCGACGGGTCTTTCAGCAGGCCTAGAACTCGCGCCGCAATTACCCGGCGCGGCGGAAACAGCGCTCCACGACCGACAAATTTGGTGGCTCGCCAACGCAGTCTTAACGACGCTTGGCCTCTTTCTTTTGATTAAAACTGACGCTGTTTTGTTAAAAATTTTTGGTCTCGCGCTGATTTTAGCGCCGCATTTCTTTGCGCCGATCCCAGCTGTTCCTGAAAGTCATGTGCCTGCTGAACTTGCCGCGCGATTTGCTGCCGCCTCACTCAGCATTCAAGCCCTGTCTTGGTTGATTGCCGGCGCATGTGCTGGAGGAATTTATCAGTTGTTGGGGCCTCACAATAATGAGGCGCGTCGATGACGCTTTCTCAAAAAACACCCGCAACAATCTTTACAGGTTTTTTAGGCGCTGGAAAAACAACGCTGATTCGCCATCTTCTCGAAAACGCAGGCAATCGACGACTGGCCCTCGTCATTAATGAATTTGGCGATGTCGGCGTTGATGGCGATATTTTACGCAGCTGCGGCGTAAAAAATTGTCCGGAAGAAAATATCATTGAGCTCGCAAACGGATGTTTGTGTTGCTCGGTTGCTGATGATTTTATTCCAGCAATAGAGACGCTTTTAACGCTCAAAAATCCGCCTGATCATATTCTCATTGAAACCTCCGGTTTGGCGCTGCCAAAACCCTTAGTAAAAGCATTCGACTGGCCCTCCATCCGATCAAAACTCACCGTCGACGGCGTAATCGCCGTTGTTGACGCTAAGTCTGTAGTTGATGGTCGTTTCATAGATTCAATCGAAGAAAGCGACGACAGACAAAAAGACAGCTTCTCAATTGACCATGATAATCCACTGGAAGAAGTTTTTGAGGATCAACTTAACTGCGCTGATTTAATTATTTTAAACAAAGTCGATCTCATTTCGCAGCAACAAAAAATTGACCTCGATAGCGAAATACGCAGGCGTTCACGCAGCGATGCGATCCTGACACAGGCTGAATATGGACGCATTCGTCCTGAAATTATTCTAGGGCTTTCCGCCGCCGCAGAAGATGATCTTTTGAACCGCCCATCTCATCATGATTTAGAAGATCAGCACGATCATGATGATTTTGACAGTTTTGTTATTGAACTGGGTGAAATATCTGATCCTGCGCGCCTTTTTGAAATACTCAAACAAACCATCAAAGAGTATGATCTTTTACGCGTTAAAGGCTTTATTTGCGTCGCGCAAAAGCCGATGCGCCTCCTTGTTCAAGGCGTCGGCGCAAGATTAGACTCCCACTATGACCGTCCCTGGAAGCCAGAGGAAATCAGGAAAAGCCAGCTTGTTATCATTGGCCTTAAAGGACTGGATATCTCCGCCATCTCACGAATGATTTTATCATCCTAATCGATCATGCATCTTCAGCCGCGCGACCGACACAGTCTGGATGAAAATGAGTTAGCGATTGATCTTGGACAAACACCAGCAGAGATTGTTTTTTTATCCTTTTCAGACTCAGAATTAAGATTACTTGCTCATCAACATGATAGTCTTAGCGCAGATAAGCCAACGCTGCGCTGTGCGTCATTACGACAGTTAAAACATCCCTATTCCATCGATCTTTACATCGATAAAGTTCTCAAACATGCGAAATTAATTGTTGTGCGTCTGCTGGGGGGTAAAGAATATTGGCCCTATGGCGTCGAACAATTAGAATATTTGGCCAGAACACAGAATATTTCCCTTGCGATCGTGCCGGGAGACATTGTTCTTGATGCGCGCCTGACCCAAGCCTCAACGCTTGAAGCTGAGAATTTGCATAGGATTTGGAATTACTTCCAAGAAAGCGGAGCTGAAAATTTATCAAATTTTCTTAAATTTAGCGCTTTTTTAATTGGCAAAAATACTTCCTATCAAGAAAGCCAAACCGTGCCGAGCGCGGGTTTTTTACGCTCAGCCTGCACGCAAGCAGATCTCGCTAACCCCTATATTTTACTGATATTTTATAGATCACTCTATCTCTCTCATGATTATGAACCAATAATTTCACTCTCTCACACGCTCACGCAACGCGGATTTTCAATCTCCTCAGTTTACATCACAAGTCTGAAGGACCCCAAGAGTGAAGAATTTATTCTCAATCTAATTAAAACTAGAAATCCAGATCTCATCATTAATACAACGGCCTTTTCTGCTCGAAAGGAAGACGGCGGCGTGCTTGAGGCGGCAAACACGCCAATTTTACAAGCTGCTCTTGCCCTATCGACGCCGCAAGCCTGGCAAGTCTCTCAAAGAGGGGCCAATGCCGCTGATCTTGCTATGAATGTTGTCTTGCCGGAGGTTGATGGCCGTATTTTTACCCGGGCGATTTCTTTTAAAGAAACTCACGCGCTCCATGGCGCCACTGAGGTTTCTTACACATCCCACAAAAGCGATGAAACGCGGCTCGAATTTGTCGCTGATCTTGCACAAAATTGGATTAATTTACGCCGCAAAAAAAATCGTGATAAAAAAATAGCGCTTATTCTTTCTGATTATCCCGGACGCCATGGTCGCTGCGGCTATGCTTTGGGTCTTGATACGCCTGCGAGCGCAATTCAAATCCTCAAAGCTCTTAATGCTTCAGGCTACGACGTAGATCCAAATCAAATAGATCAATCCTTCATAAAAGATTTAGAGAATAATAAAATAAAAATTGCTGTTTCGATTAAAGAATATAACGCCTGGCTTTTAGACTTACCTAAAAGTTTTCAAAAGCGCCTGCATCATTTTTGGGGATCGCCCCATGAAGACC
>OMIO01000191.1 GCA_900299115.1 Methylocystaceae bacterium
CTTAAAAACTTTTGCAGTCATGCAGGCCTGCGTGAATAAATTTATTCTTAAAATTTAAACTGTTTTTATTCTTTTAAAGTCATCCAAGCAGATATCGGCAAAAAAAGCCTTTAAAATTCAAGTCTCTCCTATCGTAGGGTATCTTTGGTCTTGTTCAATGAATTCCGCTCAAGAAGATGCTTGAACTTACAATAAGGGCATAAGCGCCAAAGCCAGCTATAAGGCTTTTTTCGATATGAGAGAGTGTGGCGCGACCAGTCATGAGGCGTTTGAATTGTAAGAACTCGTAACGCATAGCAACACTCTTTCATTTCATTCGGACAATGCCGCGCGGTATTTAGAGTGGGAAGTGTCGCTGATTTTAGTAAATATTTTGTTTATAGTTTTTTTTGGCGCTAAGAGGCGCGAAATTAATAACTATGATCTTACTCCTAAAACACCTCTACCCAAAATAGAGGTTATGGCGCAGGTATAATATAGGGCGTTAATCGCCAAAAATTTCTGACCCATCTCATTGACTGCCCATTAGCAATAATATCAATTTCCTCGAGATCGCAATGTGGATCAATCAATATGTCAAAATATTCTCCGCGTCTGAAAATCCGACGAAAATCTTTCTCAAGCGTGAGGGGAAGGTGATAGTGTTGTATCCACTCTCTGCGGCCGGAATTGAGTTGACTAAGGCGTTCTTCAGGGGCCAAACAGAGACCCCCATTAATCTGCGCGGCTGAGACGCGAGCTTTTGCGCCAATTACGCTACACTTTACTCTTTCTTTTCCCGGATAATATTCGCAGCTAAGTAAAGAATCCTGGGAAAATGCCGGAGCAAATGGGGCGGCTAAGCAGAGGATAATAATTAGAGGAAAAATAAATTTCGCGCTGGGTAGCATAGAGGTATCCTTTTATCTAAAATTGGGTGGTGTTTTAAATTTCAAACTAGCTTCTTTTTTAAAAATACAAGACAATAAGCTTGTTTGAAAGTGATTGGATTGCTGTATATTTTTAGCGACATTACATAGTAAAAATTCGCTAAAACATGTGTATTTTATTTATTTCTCTTAAAAATGTTAGCTCAAAGTAGAGCAACGCGCTGTGCATGTTTTAAGGGATTTTGGCTAAATGTATAGCCATATTCCCAGCATTAAAATATAAAAACTATTTCGTTCCAGATACTTTTTCGAGCCGTTTTTTATCTGCATCGACAAGTTTAATTAGCGCGTCGCATTTTTGAAGATTGCCTGGATTTTGCTCTGTGCAAATTTGATAGGCGTCGACGGATTGAAACTCGGCGTCTCGCGCATAGAGCTTATCATCCACGCGATTATTGGATGTGGAATTGCAGCCCGCGACTGAGAAAAGAAAAATTATGAGTGCAGCTAATCTTATGAACATTATCGTATACCTTGCCGCTGGAAATTTCTTTCAGCGATTTAAGCGCCAAAGCCGTTGATCTAGCGCAAGGGAGTGAAAAAGTCATTAATATCAAGCGCTGTTTCCTCTTTTACGGCGAATAACCCTCCGCAGGTCTTTTTGAATTATAAGATTGTATCGCTATCCGTCTAGGCGCTAGGATGGCCGGTCATTTCGCTCAGCAGGTTGGGAGCAGCTCATTGATTAATTTGAAATCATTGCTCATTCTTGTAACTATATTTTTTGCCTTTGATGCTTTTGCGCAGGAAAAAATTGGCAAGCCTGGGTTTATTCCCGCTGGTGTCATGGTCTGCGATGAATTGGATTGCAGGTTCTTGTCGGAGTCTCATGAGACGGCGGCAAAAATAATGAGTTATGAGCCTTCGGTCGGCGTACATGTGGTTTTAAATGGTAAGTCCTATGTTGTTCCCGGAGAAGAGGTTTTTATTCGAAATAATGGCTGCAAGCTCCCTCTAAAGGCCTTTCTGGCAAAAAATTTTGCTTGCGAAGCGGGGATGTCATCGCAAGACGGCGCTATTCAAAATGAGCTTGGGGGCGACGCTTCGTCTCGATCCTTGCCTGAGCACGGGCAAATGTTTGCAGATCCGTTACAAAGAACGCTTGGGGAGAAGTCAAATTTATTGCGCTAATTAGCCGTAAAAATTACAGTATTCCAGGGGTTAGAGGCGGAAAATTGAGCCTCTATTTTGAGATCTTGATTTGTTTTAAAGATTTATAGCCATCCTGATATCCTGAGCGGTAGGCAGGTTCTATCGGTCGATCAAAGCTCTTTTCTGAACCGCTTTGAAGATTATACATGCCTACTTGGCGATCGGCTTGTCCATCAGAGAAACCTTCCCTGTAATATTGGCAATTTTCCATAGTCATTTGAGGTGGACACTGGGCGACGCCGTCTTTATCCAATTGGGCAGCGCTTGCTAACAGCAAGTTTGAGAGGTTGGCGAGAGCTATAATAAGAATGAACCATGATTTCCTTTTGCACATGCGTTGATCTTTCTAAATTATGGTCAAGAAATATTTTTTAGAGGTCTACTGATGTCCTTTATGATGAGCAATGAAAAGGAACCCTTTATCATTGAACCGCCAAATGAAGATGATTTTGATGGCATTTCGCGATGTTTTCAAGAAATCTATGGCGGGCATTATTTCCATGCGGAAGTCTCTTGTGCGCAACTCTATTGGGAGAAGGTTAGGTCGGGGGCTCTCATCCCTTTGGTTGCCCGCGTTTCTTCGGGTGACGTTGTCGGGCATATTGCGCTTGAGCGCGAGGAAGGCGCAAGCGTCGCTGAACGGGGAGAAGCGGTTGTTTTACCCCAATATCGCGGACATCACTTGCTTGAAGCGATGACAGAGCGCTTAAGATCCGAGGCTGATAAGAATGCTTTAGTTGGGGTTTTTGCTAAACCTGTCACAGTCCATACTTTCTCGCAAAGAAACGATGATCGCGCTGGAATGGCTACTTGCGGCTTAATGTTAGGCGTTTCGCCTGAAACTTTGATCCCAAGCAATATGCCTGCGCCAACGCTGGGGCAGCGACAAAGCGTCGTTTTGACCTTTTCCTACTACCAACCGCCAAGCAAAAGAGTATTTTTTTTGCCTAAGCGTTATACGGAAATTCTTCAAAGAATTTATATGCAGTTAGGCATAGAGAATATTCCAGCAACACAAAATTCTGCTTTAGCATCGCAATCAATTATTGAAACCAAGATCGATAGTAGAAAAAATGGCCAAATAATATTTAAAAAAATCGGTTTTGATGTTGAGCGCGCATTCAGTTATGCGCTTGGAGATTTATTGCAGTCTAGCGTTTACGGCGTACAGCTTTGGGCGCAAATGAGCGATCCCGGACTGGAAGATCTTGTGTGCCTGGCAAAAGAAAGAAGATTTTTCTTCTGCGGTCTTGGGCCAGCATTTTTAAATGGCGAGGATGTTTTAATTTTGCAAATGCTTAATTGCGATGTAGCGATAGAAAAATTACAGTTATTTTCTCAGCAGACTATAGAGCTTGCGCGTTTTATTGCACAAGATCAGTTGGAAATATAACGCGTATCAAGTTTTTTGCTTAGCTTGATCTAATTTTATTTCCGTAAATAGGGCGCAGTAGTGTTCTAAACGCGCGCGGCTTTATAAAAAGGCAGGCTTATTGGATTCTACAAGCAAACCCGCTTTTTGTATTAAAGCCCATTTCTTTGCGCTGGCGCTAGACGGTAACAGACGGCGATCACGCCGAGAAGCGCGAGGCCAATGAGCACTGGGGTTCTCGTATCGGGGACGGTGACGAGAATGAGAATGACGCAAACAAGAAAGCTCGCGGCTAAGAGGCTGGTGTAGGGCCAAAAAGGCAAATTAAAATGCGGAATAGCTTTTCCCTCTCGCGCAAGCATATCTCGAAATTTTGTATGCGTATAAAG
>OMIO01000192.1 GCA_900299115.1 Methylocystaceae bacterium
CTTCGAAATAAATTGTTAGATTTTTTTATAAAAAATTACTTGTTAGCTAGGATATGCCTACTCACGAATAATTATCTCTCAATATTTAACTCGTGCTTTTTTATTAGGTTTCCTCATTTCATTTGTCGATTGATTATCTGCAAAAGAATATTGATTCTCCAATATGACTAATTCAGCAACGCCAATTGTCATTCTAGGCGGCGGACTTGCTGGCTTATATTGTGCTTTAAAATTAGCGCCTCTGCCCGTAACGCTTATAGCGCCCAATCCCGTAGGCAGCAGTGGGGCCTCTTATTGGGCCCAGGGCGGCATCGCCGCCGCAGTTGAAGAAGGCGATACTCCTGAAAAGCACGCTTTTGATACAATTGCCGCAGGAGCAGGACTTGTAGAGGCTGAGATTGCGTTGGGAATGGCGCAAGAAGCTCGCAAAAGAATTGATGAGCTGCTGGAGTTGGGCGCGCCATTTGATCGCACGAAGCACGGTCTATTTTTGCCTTCGCAAGAAGCCGCGCATTCGCATCGCAGGATTATCCGGGTAAAAGGCGATAGCGCTGGCCGAGCAATAATGGAGACATTAAAGACTAAATTACGCACTACTCCCTCCATTACCCTTGTTGAAGGCGCAACAGCCTATAAAATAACAAAAAATAGTAATTCTAGTCTAAGTGTTTACTGTTCTACGTCAGAGGGACAGACGATTGAGTATCGTTGCGCATGCTTAGTTTTGGCGACAGGCGGCGTAGGCCACCTCTACAAGATAACGACAAATCCATGTGACTCATGTGGCGCTGGCCTAGCTATGGCGGCGCAGGCAGGTGCTCTGATCGCAGATGCCGAATTCGTACAATTCCATCCAACTGCTATTGATATCAATACTGACCCGGCTCCGCTTGCAACAGAATCACTTCGCGGAGAAGGCGCAACCATTATCAATCGGTTTGGCCGCCGCTTTCTATTAGATTGCGATCATAGGGCTGAACTCGCCCCAAGAGATATTGTCGCGAGAAAAGTTTTCGAAAGCATCCAACAAGGCTCTGGCGCTTTTTTGGATGCACGAGAAAAAATTGGACAAGATTTCCCTAGTCGGTTTCCTGCTGTTTACGCGAGTTGCCTGACTGCTGGAATTGATCCCATTACCCAGCCCATCCCTATCGCCCCAGCGGCGCATTATCACATGGGCGGCGTTTTAACTGATGCGAGAGGCCGCTCATCAATCAATAATTTATGGGCAATCGGCGAAGTCGCTTCCACGGGTGTGCATGGAGCTAACCGTTTAGCCTCAAATTCGCTGTTAGAAGCGCTTGTTTTTGCTGATCGTGTTGCAACCGATATAAAACAACACCATTTTTCGAGCTCAGAGGAAATCGATATTGTCTCCCATCCAAATATATTCCCCATAGATCAATCGACAATCATCGCTGAAATACGTGAAATTATGAGCGCTTATGTTGGCGTAATCAGAAGCAACACAGGCCTGAGTTTTGCCTTGAAAAGATTTATAACACTCTACAAAATGGATAATACGCCAATCGTTCAAAATATGCTCATAACAGCAATTTTTATTGCCGCTGGCGCTTTAACACGCTGTGAAAGTCGTGGCGCCCATTTCAGAGAAGACTATCCTTTTGAAAACCCCAAGCTTGCATGTCGAACACATATGACCATCAATCAAGTTTTAGATATTGCAAGTAAATGTATCTAGGAAAATAAAATATGTCGCCTTATCTTTTATTCGAAAAATCTGTAAAAGAGGCATTACTAGAAGATCTTGGCCGGGCTGGCGATATTACAAGCGAAGCAATTTTCAGTAAAAATATTCAAATTGAAGCAACATTAGTTGCTCGAAAAAGCGGGATCTTGTGCGGCACATCTATTGCATTAACAGCCTTTAAGTTGGTTGATCCAGAAATAAGATATGAAAATTTACTAAAAGATAGCGCATTAATTAATTCAGGCGACATCATTGCGCGCATCAATGGGTCGGCGACAAGCATTTTAGCTGCAGAACGCGTTGCCTTGAATTTTTTAGGGCATTTGTCTGGCATTGCGTCATTAACTGCCAAATATGTTAGTAAAATATCGCATACTCACGCAAAAATCTGTGATACACGAAAAACAACGCCAAATTTACGAGCGCTTGAAAAATACGCTGTTTCTTGCGGCGGCGGCTCCAACCATCGGTTTGGCTTGGATGATGCAATTCTTATTAAAGATAATCATATTGCTGTTGCTGGAGGCGTAACCTCTGCACTGCGCGCCGCAAAAGAAAAAATCGGCCACCTCGTTAAAATAGAAATAGAGGTTGATACATTAGATCAATTACGAGAGGCTCTTAATGAGGGCGCAGATGTTATCTTATTGGACAATATGAGCATTGCGCAACTTGGGGAAGCCGTCAAAATTATAAATAAACAGGCGCTATCGGAGGCCTCTGGCGGAATATCCCTAGATACCGTTGCAACGGTTGCTGAGACAGGCGTTGATCTGATTTCAGTAGGCGCTCTCACACACTCCGCCCCTGTTTTAGATTTGGGCCTTGATATTCTATTATAAAATACGAATAATATAACAGTTTTTAGACTTGCGAGATGCGCGCAAGCAGAGTTCGATTATTTTCCAATTGCTCTATGAATTTTGGCGACAGAAAGAATTCTAGTTCTTGAGCGCGTGTTACTGTTACTGGATCAAGCTGCTTTAATTCTTCATCAACATATCCAGGATGGCACATGATGAGATGTCGAGAGCCTAGAGAACTAAGATAGCGTTGGAAATTCAAAGCATAATCTTGTGCAGGGTCAAAATCTGAAAAGCCTGAAAAGCCGTCGTTTACATCAAATCCGCGTTGACGCGCCTCTTTTGCAAATCCTTTTGCTAACGCCCGGATAGAAAGCGCTTTAGATATCTGAGAACGGCGAGATAAGATACGGCGCATGGTGTCGCTAACGTCACGCAACCAAATCTCTCCTACAAGGCCGCGTTTGCTTAAAGCGTCAAATATAATGTCACGTATAGGACGTAATACGTGAACATGTTGGTGACCATCGAGATGATCAGGCGCTTTATCAATGACTGCTTCAAAGTGATTTAATTGCCGATCTATTTCCGCCTCAATCTCGGCAATTGGGAGCTTTCCCCTAACGGCCAATCTAATGACCTGAGCAATAGGTGGAAAGATCCCCTGAGGCGCGAATTTAGGCATCGGACCAAGCGGGGCTCCAAGGGTGAAATTAAGATGGAGACCAATATCAATGTCTGGGGCGCGGCGAGCGAGTTCCCGCCCCATAGCAGGCCAGTGAGGCCCCGTGACGATCGCGGAAACCCCAGTTAATCGACCCGCAGCAACAGCCTCGAGAATGCCCAGGCTGACACCGTATGATAGCCCAAAGTCATCGGCGCACAGAGCCACGACCTTCTCTTTCGCCATGCTGATCACTTTCTTATAAAATGAAAGAAATCTGCTATATCATACAAAAAATTATGCAAGCGCAGGTCATGAGCAGTCATCATCCAGAAATTTCCGTCATTATTCCAATCTATAATGAGGCGAATAATCTTGCCCCCCTCAGCGCGCGTTTGTCAGCCGTTCTTGAAGGCGGCGACTACTCTTTTGAGGTAATCCTTATTAACGACGGCTCACAAGATGACAGTCTTGAGAAAATACGTTCTCTTTGCGCACAATCGCCAAACTATAGAGCGCTGTCTCTTTCAAGAAACTTTGGTAAAGAAGTCGCAATAACTGCTGGACTGGATCAGGCTCGGGGAGATGCCGTCATTATTATGGATGCCGATCTCCAGCATCCTCCAGAATTAATCACGCAATTTATTGAAAAATGGCGGCAAGGATATAAAAATGTCTACGGACAACGCCAAGATCGCGCGACAGATCCACGAATAAGAGTAATCTTTACGCAGCTTTTTTATCGATTAGTAGAAAAATACGGCGATGTATCTTTGCCATCAGGCGCTGGGGATTATCGACTGCTCGATCGGCAAGCCGTAGACGCCCTACTTTCCATGCGCGAACGCGCCAGATTTAATAAAGGCTTGTATGCATGGATTGGTTTCAGTTCAGTTGGCGTTCCCTATACAGTCGAAAGTCGCGCAGCAGGAGAGTCAAAATTTAATTTTTCTCGTCTCATGCAGTTTGCCTTAGATGGATTTATGTCTTTTTCCTCAATTCCATTAAAAATTTGGACCTATGCAGGATTATTAATCTCTGGTTTTGCGCTTGCAATGGCATTGTATTACTGGACACGCACAATGCTTTTTGGCGTTGACCTACCAGGATTTCCTTCGCTGATTGTGTCAATTACTTTTTTCTCTGGCGTACAACTTATTTCACTGGGAGTTATAGGAGAATATATTGCGCGAATTTTCAATGAAGTAAAAGGCCGACCCTTATATCTTGTTGAAGAAACTATAAATTACCCGCTTCTTGATAAAAAAAAGCCTCATATAACCAAAGAGCAATCATGATGAAAAATATGTATCAAAACATATCGCTTACACCGCAGTTTCCTAGCGAAATGAAATGGGGGCTAGGCTTTAAAGAATTAAGCGTTAAGACGTTTTAAATCATCCTGACCCAAAATAACCGACAGATTTAATCAATAATTACTGATAGAAAATTTATTATGATTCGTAGTTTACTCTCTGTAGGCGGTTTTACCTTACTCTCGCGGGTGACAGGGTTTCTGTCTCTGGCGATGCAATCGGCAATAATGGGCGCTGGAGCGATATCAGATGCGTTTTTTATTGCACAACGCCTACCTAATAGTTTTCGAGCAATATTTGGCGAAGGGGCGTTCAACGCTGCTTTTGTCCCTTCTTACTCCATGATCCTTGAACAGGAAGGAAACGAAAGCGCAGAGGAATTTGCCGGTGAGGTATATTCGCTCTTGTTGCTATCACAAATTATCCTTTTATTTCTGGTATGGATATTTACCCCTCAATTTGTTGCGTTACTTGCTCCAGGATTAGATGATCGTCCTGAGAAATTTGCTCTTGCCGTTAATTTAACAAGGATTACTTTTCCCTATCTTCTTTTCATGACTTTATTTTCTTTACATATGGGCGTGCTTAATGCGCATGGAAAATTTTCTTTACCTGCTTTTGCGCCCAATTTAATGAATCTTACAGTAATGGCGATGCTGGCTATTAATTTTATTTTTCCAAATGCTGGTTATGCGGCTAGCTGGGGCGTAACGTTATCTGGCGCTTTTGAATTAGGCCTACTTATGTGGGGAACGCGTCAAATCGGCGTGCTGCGTGGATTACGTAAACCGCACTGGAGCCGCGTTAGAGCGTTTTTTATCAGACTAGCGCCAGCTGTTATTGGTTCCGCAAGTCCCCAAATAGCAGTTTTTGCTGATACAATTCTCTCATCCCTGCTCGCCGATGGAGGCGTTTCTGCTATCTCTTATGCTGAACGTCTGTACCAATTACCGGTAGGGGTAATTGGCATTGCGGCAGGGACGGTGTTACTTCCTGAAATGAGTAGACGCTTAGCCGCGGATGATGTGAGAGGAGCCTATACAGCTCAATCCCGCACCATGGCCCTAACAATCGTCTTAACAATTCCATTCTTTATTGCTTTTGTTACGCTTCCAGAGCTGATTGTCGCCGGACTTTTCATGCATGGTAAATTTACGCCATCAGACGCATATGCAGCTGGCGACGTTTTGGCGGCTTATGGAGGCGGTTTACTAGCTTTGGTTTTAATTGCCTCAGCACGGGCTAGTTTTCAGGCGCGAGGCGATACATCTACCCCAATGAAAATTGCGCTTGCCGCATTATCTATAAATGTGATTTTAAAATTTGTATTATTTGAGCCACTCGGCGCAGTCGGCCTAGCTACGGCAACCTCTGTCGGCCTATGGATTAACCTAACAATCTTAGTCGCGCTTGCAATTGAAAAAGAATTAATGGCTTTTGATCAATTATTTTTTAAATCAATTTTCGCCACAACGATAGCCGCTGCGCCTCTTACTTGCGTTGCTTTGTTTTTGAGAACGCCAATTTTGACATTTTGCGCTCATTTCGGCGCTTTTGCTAACATCTTTGCGTTGCTCTTAATCGGCGCATTAGGCGCAGCAGCCTACGCCTTGACCCTTTTACTTGTGCTCAGCAAGCTTGGGATAGATTTGAAGTCTTTTTGGAATAGAGCAAAAAGATAATCAGATAAATTGAGACAGGCCTGGGATTGACCCTGCTATAGCCTCAACTTTTTCTTTGCCGAGTATTGTTTCTGCATATTTGAATATTTCACGAGCTAGCTTTTGTATTTGGCTCATGTCCAGTCCAAGCATATTTAATTTTGACGCTAATCCCATTACGCCGCTTGAAAATAAGCCTCCAAGCACGCTACCGCTGCTTGTTGGTTCACTCTCAACTTGTTCTACAAGCGCCCTGGCGCCGGGAACTTTGTTGAAAAATTCTGTTAGAGCGCCTTCTGGGCATTCTTTTTGTAAAAATGCCAGCACATGTCCGACAGCCTTTTGTGCCACGGTTTCCTCAACGCCAACTTCTTTTTGCACCAAATTGAGGAATTCTTCCATCATATCCTCCCGTTATTGGCGCATAGCCGGTTAAGCAGCGTCCAAGCCATAGAGCGAATGCAAAGTTCTGACTGCTAATTCTGTATATGCTTCGTCAATTAAAACTGAAAATTTAATCTCTGACGTCGTGATAGCGCGAATATTTACGCCTTTTTCGGATAAGGCATGGAAAGCGCGAGCAGCCACTCCGGCATGACTTCGCATGCCAATGCCAATTGCAGAAACTTTAGCCACATCTTTAGCGCCAGCTATTCCCGAAAAACCAATCGTGTCTTTTATTTTCTCAAGAATCAAAAAAGCGCGTTCATAATCGACTGACCCAACGGTAAAGGTCATATCTGTGGTGCCATCATCAGACACAACCTGCACAATCATATCAACATTAATGCCTGCTTCAGCTAAGGGCATAAACACTGCGGCAGCGACGCCGGGCTTATCTGCAACGCGACGTAATGTGATCTGCGCTTCATCTCTTGAAAAGGCTATGCCTGTGACCACTTGGGCTTCCATTATATCCTCCTCATTACAGATGAGCGTGCCTTCTTTCGGATTTTCTGGGTCATCAAAGGATGAACGAACATAGGTTGGCACGCCATGCACCATTGCAACTTCAACCGAACGAACCTGTAAAACCTTAGCGCCAAGCGACGCCATTTCTAGCATTTCCTCAAATGCTATTCGATCCATCCGCTTTGCTTTGGGAACAACGCGAGGGTCAGTCGAATAAACGCCATCGACATCGGTATAAATATCGCATCTATCTGCATCTATTGCTGCAGCTATAGCCACTGCGCTCGTATCAGAGCCGCCTCGTCCAAGCGTTGTAATACGACTACTGTCCTTATGGACACCCTGGAAGCCGGCCACAACTGCAACTTCACCATTTTTAAAACCGTCAATGAGACCAGCGCCTTCGATTGAAATGATGCGCGCAGATCCATGCGCATCATTTGTGTAGATTGGCGTTTGCCACCCCAGCCAAGAACGGGCAGGAATACCCGCCTCTTGCAATGCGATCGCAAGTAATCCAGCTGTTACTTGCTCGCCTGAGGCGACAACTGAATCATATTCTCGCTGATCATGAATTGGCGCTGCATCCTTACACAACGCGACAAGTTCGTTTGTTTTGCCAGCCATTGCAGAGACAACGACAGCAACCTCATGGCCCGCGTCAACTTCGCGTTTCACATGTCGCGCAACGTTTCGAATACGCTCAATTGTTGCGACAGAGGTGCCGCCAAATTTCATGACAAGACGAGACATTAGACCCGTTTCGATAGCCGCGCTCGGATGAGCAAAAATTCGTTCATATTTGGCGGTCGCTCTAGTCGCCAATTTAGGAAAGCGGGCGTATATGTCGTTTCCAATGGCTTGCTGTCAACGCTTGCCACTCCCCGGGCCCGCCCAAGCGGCCTATTGCATTTACTAAGAGGTTTCAGTGCCTTCGCAACCGCCGCCGCAAGCATCCAGCATAAACCCCGAAGACGTCGCGCGCTTTAATAGATTGGGAGACCTTTGGTGGGACAAAACGGGCAAAATGGGGATATTGCATGAGATCAATCCGATCCGGGTTGACTATATCACTGATCATGCTCGCCGTTTCTTGCTTAATGACCCCGAGGCCCTAAACGTGACGCGCCCCTTGCCGCTTACGGGTTTGAAAATAGCGGATATAGGCTGTGGCGGGGGTATTTTGAGCGAGGCCCTTGCTGAGCTGGGGGCAACGGTAACAGGGATCGACCCGGCGCCCAACAATATCGCTGTCGCTATGCGTCATGCGCAACAATCTGGACTTACGATTGATTATCGTAACATTAGCGCTGAGGATCTAGCGCTGACTGGCGAACAGTTCGACGCGATCGCCGCCCTGGAAGTAATTGAACATGTTGAAGGGCCAAGTAATTTTATTCGCTTGTTGAGCACTATGGTGCGCCCTGGCGGACTATTATTCCTCGCCACTATTGACCGAACCTTAAAAAGTTATCTGTTCGCCATCATCGGCGCCGAATATGTCCTGGGCTGGGTTCCTAAAGGCACTCATGAGCATCACAAATTCATTCGACCAAATGAACTCTCTTCCTGGCTCAAGAAGGCGGGGATGAGAGAGGTGGACCGCGCGGGGATGAGTTATATGCCTCTCATGACCAGCTGGCGGAAAAGTCATGACACGGATGTGAATTATCTCATGACAGCAAGAAAAGATTGACCAAGGTTCCTTCTTGTTCACTTTGATCTTGAGCGGTACACTGAGAAGATGAAAAACGAATCTCCCTTCACTCTTTTCTTGGGCCTCTTTCCCTTGCCAAGAATTTCCCTGCCTCTAATGCTTGGAATCGCCCTGTTTTGTGCGCCAGTTCCAACATTCGCTAAGGAAAAGCCTGTCCCTGCGGGCGAGGCTGCAGAAACGTCTGCCGAGGAAGCAAAACCCGCCTCAGCCAAACCTAAAGCTGTAAAAGAAAAGCCAAGTTCAGATAAGGCGAAATCCAAAGGGGATGAAAAAGCTAAAGTCGACGGAGATACATCTAAACCCGAACAGCTTGGGTCATATGGCGATTGGGTCGCTTATATCGCAAAGGCGGGTAAGGAAAAAACGTGTTATGCTCTAGGACAGCCAAAAGAGCGTCAGCCTAAGGGTAAACTGAAAGATACTCCTGGCTATATTTTTATCTCTTCCCGACCCAGTGAGGGGATCCGTAACGAAGTAGCTATTAACCTCGGCTATGCCACCAAAGACAATTCAGTCGGCACAGCAGATATTGATGGTGAAAGCTACGACCTTGTTACCAAGGGAACAAATGCTTGGATCAAAGATCAAACCCGCGAGAAAGAAATTGTGGGCGCATTAAGAGGTGGAGCAAAACTCACAATTAAGGCATCCTCTCTTAAAGGCACAGCTACGTCAGATCTCTATTCGTTAAAAGGTCTTGCAGACGCCCTTGCAAGAGTAGCGCAAGAATGTAAATGACCTCGGCCTCGGCCAGTTGTATACATTAGCTCAAATGGACTTCATCTGAATTAGAATAGTCTAGCTTTGAGCCTCTATTGCGCTCCCTCTCAATGAGCGCGGCCTGAAGCCTTGCGGGTCTTAGAGCTTAAACGATGCATAAATAAATATTTAGCCTATTTTCACTGGAAAATCAGTTGCAAAACGGGTGTGTTTGCGGCATAGGCTCTCTTGATGATGGATAACCATCATTACGGATGCGGGTGTAGCTCAGGGGTAGAGCACAACCTTGCCAAGGTTGGGGTCGAGGGTTCGAATCCCTTCGCCCGCTCCAATGTTCAGTCGCTCCGCCCTACCCTTTTGCGGAGACACGGGGTCTATGCTCACCACGCGCGCCCCAGCGAAGATTAATCTCACCCTGCATGTGTTGGGTCGTCAAGACAACGGCTATCACTCTCTAGAAAGCTTGGTCGCTTTCACGGGTTCAGGAGACAGACTCCAACTCAGCCCAAAAAACTCACTTTCACTTCAAATTTACGGTCCTACAGCCACTGCCGCCGGCGCTGGAAATGATAATTTAGTTTTGCGCGTAGCCCGCAATCTTGCTGAGCGTATTGAAGGATTGACCTTAGGCGCCTTTCATTTGGAAAAAAGATTACCCGTCGCAGCGGGCATTGGAGGCGGTTCATCCGATGCCGCAGCAGCCCTAAGATTGCTTGCCCAAGTCAATAATTTATCCTTAAGCGACCCTCGCTTGATTGAGGCGGCTTGTGTGACTGGCGCGGACGTTCCCGTATGTCTTGAAGCACGCGCACGAATGATGTCTGGCGTTGGAAATATCTTAGGGCCAAAATTACAGCTCCCTCTCCTGCCCGCAGTCTTAATTAATCCTGGTATTCCTGTTGATACGAAACCAGTGTTCCAACGTCTTGGATTAGAATGCGGTCAACGTCTGGAAAACCTCCCCCATCCAGTATTAAATCTGAGCGATGACATTAAAACATTTTTTAAACAGTTAGAATTCAGCCGTAATGATCTTGAAGACGCAGCCTGTCAGTTAGCGCCGATCATTGTCGATGTATTAGCGATTTTGAGAGCAGCGCGAGGGGCGAAGGTTGCTCGAATGTCTGGTTCAGGCGCAACATGCTTTGCGATATTTGACACGCCCAGTTCAGCAACGCATGCAGCCCGTGTGATCCGAGCGGTTCATCCTTCTTGGTGGGTTAAAACGGCAGTTTTGCGATGAAGCGGCCAAAGTCTAAAACGCCCCAAGCTGGTTTTAACGGCAAAAAATCCCCTCAATCTGCCGGACGCAAACAAGAAATACAGCAGCCAAGCTCCCCCGTTGGCGGACAAGCTTTTGCTGTAAAAAAAATGTTTCGTCCTCTTGCGCCGGATTTAGTGATTATTTTCGGCTTTCATGCAGTTCTTGCAGCCCTGACAGCAAATAAACGACGAATTTTGGACCTTTATGTCACTCAAAATTCATTGCCACGGATCATAGATATCGCAAGATCCAAAGGGCTTGAACCAAAAATTGTCGAAGCCAAACATCTCTCTGCACATTTAGGACAAGAGGCTGTTCATCAAGGTTTTCTAATTGAGGCGCGCCCGTTACCAGACGCTGATATTTTTGATATTGAGAATAAAACTGGTGTAATTTTGGTGCTGGATCAAATTACTGATCCGCATAATGTTGGCGCAATTGTGCGGACAGCCTGCGCATTTGGCGTGGATGCGCTGATTGTAACGCAGCGCCATAGCCCAAATTTCTCGGGCGTTTTAGCAAAAATAGCCTCAGGCGGGCTCGAGCATCTCTTAATTGTGAATGTGACAAATCTTGCACGCGCGCTTGAGGACTTGCATGCCCGCGGTTACATGATCGTCGGATTGGACTCTCAAGGCGATGAATTGATCTCTGGCTTACCTCTGTCAACGCCTCTTGCACTCGTATTTGGATCTGAGGACCGAGGCCTCAGGAGACTAACCCGCGAAAATTGCGACGCTATTGCGAGACTCGACCTTTCGGGACCAATTCAAAGTTTGAATGTGTCCAATGCCTGCGCGGCCGTTTTGAGCCAAATCAAGCTAATCTTGGGTAAATCACCTCTGGGGGCGTCCTAGTGGATTGACCTTACGTGCACATTCGAGGAATAAAGGCTCCTGTGAGTGCCGATTTAGCTCAGCTGGTAGAGCAACTGATTTGTAATCAGTAGGTCGGAGGTTCGAATCCCTCAATCGGCACCAGTATTTTCAATGACTTATTACAATAACGCTGAAATCTAATTTTAGCTTAGGCATCAGGGCACCGCCCCCGCCATAGACTTCCAGCTTGCCGTTAAAGCCATCAAATGCTGGCTTGCATTGCGCAAAGGTTGACAATGATGATGCGGATTTTGGTTAGTAGCATCAGCAGCACAGACTGATGCCGAAAGAGCTGTAAAAAATCCTAAAAGAGAAGCTTTCACGACCGCCGCCTAAATATATCTGCGGCAAAAGACTAACTCACCGGATAGGTTTTGGCTGTAACCTATGAGGAAGAATTTGCGTTAAAAAAACAAATCTTTGTTGGCGACAAAATTTCCTTTTGCTCGCTCAATTTCTAAAGAGGATGCCCGTTCCAAAAACCTCCTAGGGTTCATAGGTCTGGGCCATTTGCGCCTTTCCGCTTTGCTCAGCAGGGTCATAGGAAGCGTGAGCAGCAGTTGAGCCAAGGCTTGCGGCGCCAATACCAATCGTCAACGCGAAAGCTGTTGTGGTGAGAATAGCTTTTAAAACATGTTTCATGACGTTCCCCTCAGTTCGTCGTTCAATGTGAGGAGACGCTACCGAGCAAAACTTTAGCTATCTGTGTTCAAGCGCACATGAGCAGTCTAAAAAAAAACCGCCAGTTTTACCTGACGGCTAAGTTAGAAACACAGGGAAGTAAAAAGAGGCACGCGCGAGAGTGGGCCACCTATTTAGACGCTACTTAGATGGCCCTGCCCTCCAAAAACCCGAAGGGGAGCTGACGCCCCAAGCTCGGGAGGGTGACATTATTTTGTCACGTGGTGTGTGGTCCAACGTGCAATCACGACTGGCAAGCCAATTAAGAGCAGACCCACACCGGCAAATACGATTAGATCATTCATGTTCAGCTCCTATGATTACTCAACCGCTGCTTACGATGGAAAAACATTTATAAGCAGCTTCTAATTGCTAAACATTTGAGAATGCAGGTTCAGTCAGATGAAACTCGCCATTGAGCGATTATTCTTTGCCAATCTGAGCTGACCATTAAGAAACCAACCGTGGAAGGTTGGGCAGCTTGACTGAAACACACAAGGAATTTTTGACAGCTGAGAAGTTAGCTCTAATGAGCCAGTTTTTATGTGTTAAAGTGCTGTTGTTACAAATTTCCTACCCTGTTCCCAACAAGTCGTTAAAGAAAGCTTGATGTCCAATCATCCAAATCTCAAATGGCGCAAAACCGAACTGGTGTTCCCGGACACTGTATTGCGTAAGGACGATTGGACACTAACGGACCAAAGTGGCGACCGTATAGCCCATCTATTTAATACTGGCGCGGATGATCTCATTGGCTCGTGGCGTTGGCGCGTGTGGTTAGACCACAAAATGCAGGAAGGTAGCGCACGAACTGGAACAGAGGCGCGTGAGACATGCGAGAAGCTATTAGCTGAATATCAGCAGGCGCAGATGGCGCAGCAGTAATTACGCAGATTATACGAGAAAATTAAGATAGCATAATGAAGGAAATCGATTTAACTAATGACTTAATCATTTTTCTGCATAAAATAAATACACATCGATTATATTTATAAATTTTAGTTAATCATTATCCAGTCCATAAAAATTATATCTATAGAAATCGTCTTGCATTGTCTCATTTTTTTTAGCCTCCAGGCATTTAATTTCTGCCTTTAAATTTTCAATTTGACCAGACTTTGTCGGGCTTTGTGGCTCACCAAAGACTGCAAGAGGCAAAACTGAGTCGTTCAAAACGCACCAAGCGTATGCTGGATGTGTAGCGGCAGAGAGAAAAAACAGACAAAAGACGCTAGCCTTAAGCATACTTTTCATAGTGACTGCCACAGCATACCCCTGAATACTGGAATTTAGTTACTTTTAGCATCCTGTAAAATTTTCTCTAGTCTATTTCCTGCTGCGTTGTTTAAAATAATTTGTTCAATACGTTCTGCAATTTGTAACGCAGCCATGCTTGGCAATGTCCCTTTATCATAAATATTGGAAAGAACCGTATATTCATAGCGACTTGCAAGATTTGACGCTTTTGTAGGTAAGGACTCACAATCGCTGGGAATTCTGAAGGCAAGTTATGCGGATAGGCTGCGAGAAGATGCATAGTCTCCGCCGGGTCGTTCTCCAATTATCATAAGGACAATCTTAGGTTGGAGAGCCTCGCCGACTGCTTCAGCTAGTTTTACCCGTCCGTTGGGCGCAACCAGCGGGGTTCCAACACTAATATCTAATCGTGACAGGGCATCAAGTAACGCAGGCAATAGAATGGGCACATTGTGGTGAATGGCCTCCGGGCTTAAACCGTTGGAAATAACAATCTGATATGTCTTATCAGGTTTTGGCGCTGGGACACGGAGTTCTGAAAGCGGTCTGAGTTGCAATGACTCCAGTCCTTTTTAAGCAAGAACCACTAATCGGATAACAATCAAGCCCTAATATTCTATCGTCAAATTAAAGAAGTAAGGTATATACTCATATCTATAATTAGTAAGGCATCTCCAAAAGTCGATCCTAATGAATAGAAATTTAGAGCCTAGATATGCGTAAAACTGCAGATAGGATTAAAGAATAAACTTACATTAATCCCTGTAAAGCTTCTGACAGGATGATGAATTGGCCCATGAGATTTCGCCTAAGGAAAAAAACTTACATTTTAAACGTATAAATTTTGAAGTACTAAATAAACCTGCGCATTTGGCTCGAACTAGCATTCAATCGACGCCAAGATAAGAATCAACGACGACGCAGTTTTAGTAACAAATCGAGCGAATATTCCCCTAAGCGGAACTTCCAAGGGGCTCCAAGTCGTTAAGCTATCGTTAACTTTTGGCGCCCAAGGCCGCAACAGTGATATTGTGCTTTTACAATCCAATTTAGCAATAACATCTATTTTCGATTTTAAAAACCAGACGTGCAGTCAGCTGACATTGTATTTTGTCGCAGTAGCTAGCTCCAGAGCAGCGCTTGATCTAGGAGGTAAAAAAACAGGTTAAATAATATTCATCGGATAATTTATAAAAGCATCGTTGAAATGATGTTGGGCAACACAGCTGATAATTCGATGTAAATACTAGCGACAACAAAAACCACTACGGCTAGAGGTGAAATGATACTCATGGCTAATCTCCCCGATTTGAATGGGGCAAGCCTAATTCATAACGTGGTTATTTAAGTTGCGCCGCCGCACATTAGTCTTGAGGTATTTCCATCGCGCCAAGGCTTGCGGGGTTTTCATGAAGAGGTATAGTCCGTGGTATTTCAATAAGATACCCAATTAAGAACGCTGTCACCGCAAGCAAAGCAATAGCGCCCGCCATCTTTGTCTGTTGGGCCAAGTAGAACGAGAAAAGAGCTCTAGCGTTTCTCACCGGAAGTTCCACGAGTTGAAGCCTATAGGCGTTAAATCAGAATGATTTCCGCGCTTTTCAAGAAGCTAACCACTAAGAGTTTTATCAAATTTTCAAATAGTTAAATAGTCTCTCGAGAGGATGCGTGTCCAAAAAAGTCAGGACACCCCTCTAAAAGCGTTTACTTTTTACTCACCATAATAAAGAGGCCTTGGATTTTATTATTGAAAGAAAAGTTTGTTCTTGTTATGTTCTCTCAATAGAGCGGCTCATATTGGTCCGACATTTGAAGGGGAATAATACGATGAAAGAGATTGCTTACTTTATTGACGACGATGGATTGGGATTTGCCGATAGGAGCGCAAGTCCATGTGCGCCAGCGCATTCTCCCCTATCCTATGCCTCTTTATTCTGCGCCTCTGCAAACGAACAGCAGGGAGAATTAATTATGAGTGATCTTGGTAAAGCGATTACGCATACAATTTACGGGTCTTTAGCCTTTTTTATAATCGGCGTTGGCGCTGGCATAGCTCAGGCTGCTTTCCTCGGACTTTAAAGCATCATCTAAAGGGTCACATCGATTATTGCGCTTTTCATTTATGATCTAGATCAGCCATAGGTTGAAGATCATAGAACAAAAGCAATAAGTCCCCTCAAATCACGGGCTGAGCAATCCCCCCTTAGGTCTTGCCGCTCTGTCACTGGCGTCATATGATTATTGGGGTAAACCATCATCGCTTTACTTTTTAAAGCGATTGACTGTCATACAAAAATTTGTGGTTTGCAAAAATTTGTGGTTTGGCGCTTAAAAAACGATTGTTAAGTAGATACAAATAATCCATATAAATTAGTAATTTAATCGCCAAATCTCATGTTTTATATCAACTCGCTGGCGATACTTAAGAGGATCAAATGACTAACACAAGGATCGTAGGCCTCTTAGCAATAATTGGTCTTGGGCTCTCCTCTTCCGAGGTCATTGCGGGATCCTTTAAATGTCATTTCAAAGATCAGCCCGAAATGGTCATATCTTTAGATTATCCTGAGGCGCATGTAGAAATTGAAGGCGTCGACTACCCGCTTCAAAATACAGCCCTGCCAGTAATGACAGCTGCGGTAAATGGAGCCACTTATGAATTTGGCATCAAGTCGTATGGCGCGACCAACGCAAGCCTACCGGCCAAACTTGAAATCCGCTCTGGCGGATGGGGAGGCAATGGCGAGACGCGTTACTCAGAGAAGACAGTTTGTCAGCGCCTAAAATGATCCCTCATAAGAAATATTAATTATTTGACTGCTCCTCATTGAGTGTAATTAACAATTAATTAACGCCACCCTGTTAGCAAAACTTCTGTAGATTTTATCGGATCTATCTGGAGTTTGCTTGATGACACAGGATCCACAAATTCAAAAACTCCTAGAGGAGCTATCACAGGGTAAATTTTCCTTTCGCCTGGTGGAAGGTTTAACTAATTATATCCATTCCCTGGAAGAAAGCTTCATAGATCGCGAAAAGACCGTATCGCAACACGCTAACAATAGTGAAATAGAGCTCTTGCATACTAAGGCATTGTATCAACGCGCTCTTCGCAACCTTGAAGTACTAGAGCGTGCAAATCGCGAATTAGCCAATAAAGGCCTTGCGTTATGTGAAAGCCTTCGGACAATGAAGCTCCACATTGATGCTTCTACTCAGCCAAGCGCGATGACGTCTCCTGCTGAGAAGCAGCACGCCGCATAACAATCTAGCTGCTATTATGAGAGCGCACTGAAAAATTTAAATGCTTAAATTTTTTTAAGCCCAAACCTTCATGGGCTTTTTCATCCTTTTAGTCGTTTGTGCTAATTAAAATTTTTAACATAAAAGGTTATAAAGGCCCCTCGCTCAGCTAAGCATAAAAAATTGTCGGTAATCAGCTTTAAAAACTACAATTACTACTATCAAATTTTTATTATAAGCTCGCCAAATAAGGCATGATAGAACTCAAGACATTAGATTAAGTCCGGTTTTAATAGAGCTTATATACATTCGTATCATTTGCTATAAACTTCGCTTGAGGACAGTTCCCTAAGTTGAAGGCTCACTCCAGACGAATGCCGCAAAACCGCAATTATATCTCTACGGAGATCCTCAGCTTGATATCTGCTTTTGCAATCCTGGCCTTGGCTGGGTTTGTAACGCTGCGCGCCGATGAATATAGACGAGATACAGGAGCTTCGCTACGCCACACGATAACCGTCGAGAATGCGCTCCATAGATTATATGGCACAATTAGAGGGATCGAAAGCGATGAGCGGGGATATTTAATTACACATGATGCAAGATATTTGGAATTCAATAAAGATGCGATAGATCAAATTGTTAAAGATCTCAATATTGTCTCTGCGCTAATTTCTGCAGATAAGGCTCAAAGCGCTCGTTTAGCCGAACTGCGACCGCTTCTTTCCGAACGATTACGACTTTTGTCTTTAAAACGACAGCTAATTCAAACAGGTGAATTTGAGAAAGCAATCGATGTCATTAAAAGCGGCTCCGATAGAAGTTTAATGAACCAGGTTGATAGCATTATCTGGACAATGATTGCGGAAGAAGAAAAATCGTATAGGCAACGAGATTTTAGTTACAGAACTGCAGTGGAACAGCTACAGAATGCGATAGCGTCAATGATACTTGTGGTTGTGGGCGTAACAATATTTGCAATATGGCAAGCCCAACGTCAAATGCTTGCATTACAAGAGTCCCGAGACTCTGTTAAAGAGGCCTATGAAAAACTTTTAGAAGAAACTAAAAAACGTCAGTCGGTTGAGGCGCAATTAAGACAATCACAGAAACTAGAATCTTTGGGTCAACTTACTGGTGGAATAGCTCACGACTTTAATAATATGCTCGGCGTAATTGTTGCGAGCTTAAATATTCTACGTAGAAAATTAAATGAAGCAAAAGAAGACTATTCCACTTATATCGATTCTGCTCTCTCAAGCGCCGATAATGCATCTGAATTAATAAGACGATTGCTAGCATTTTCTCGAATTCAACCCCTAGCGCCTGAACCATTAGATGCAAATCGATTTGTTTCTGAAATGTCAGATATGCTTACCCGATCAATTGGCGATGGCATTAAACTAAGCGTAAAACTCGACGATAAACTTTGGTCAACAAAGGTTGACGCAAATGAATTACAAAATGCAATTTTAAATTTAGCTGTTAATGCGCGCGACGCTATGCCCGAGGGCGGCAATCTGATTATCTCTACAAAAAATTGTGTTATCGGCAGTCAAGATCATCTTTTATTAGTTGACTTGCCTGTTGGCGACTATGTCGTCCTAGAAATAGAGGATAATGGTAAAGGCATGCCGTCAGAAGTAATTTCAAAAGCTTTTGACCCGTTTTATACGACAAAAGAGGTTGGTAAAGGTAGTGGACTAGGCCTTTCGCAAGTTCATGGGTTCGTAAAACAGTCTGGCGGGAACGTTAGGATCGTTTCAGAGGTTGATAAAGGAACAAAGATTGAAATGTATCTGCCGCGATATGTAACCTAAGGGGACATAAGAGAGGGGATATAAACTAAATTTCGGAGCGCAGTGGACGCATTAATAAAGTTTCAATAGATTCGTCGATTGTCATCTTCTCTGAAAGGATTGCATTCACAGCATTAACAATTGGCATATCAATATTATGCGCGCCAGCTAATTCGCTTAATACATTTGCTGTATAGGCTCCCTCTACGAGTTTTCCTTGCTGCGCCTCGGGTAGCCTTAACCCTCGACCTAACGCCTCTCCAAATGCAAAATTTCGCGATTGTGATGACCCGCAAGTCAATACTAAATCTCCAAGGCCCGAAAGACCCATTAAGGTTTCTTGCTGAGCCCCAAGATTTCGGCCAAGACGCATTAATTCAGCAAAGCTTCTAGCGATTAAAGCGGCTTGAGCGCTTGCGCCTAAAAGGCGACCTGCTGCTAAACCTGCAGCAATAGCGAAAACATTTTTAGCTGCGCCCCCAATTTCAGCACCGCGAACATCCGTGCTTCTATACAATCTCAAATTTTTGACAGAAAGCTCATTACATAAAAACTGTGCGTGGTCCTCATCAGAAGAAGCAAGGGTGACCGCTGTGGGAAGCCCATTACACACATCTAAAGCAAAGCTAGGTCCTGATAAAATGGCAATTTTCGTCTCTGGCAATTCTTCAGAGATGATTTCGCTCATGAATTTTTTGCTGCCTATTTCCAACCCTTTAGCGCATATAACAAATGAAGTACCTTTATTAATGAATGGTGTTACCAACCGCGCCACTGCGCGCATTGATTGAGCTGGCACAACTCCTAAAATAATCGTCGCTGATTTGATTAACTCCAAATCAATGGAAGGCCTAATTGTTGGATTTAAAAAAAGTCCAGGTAATTTCTGCGGATTCTCGCCTTCTTGCGCAAGAATATCTATATGGGTCGAATTTCTTCCCCATAGTAATACGCTATTGTGATTTTGAGCCGCCACATTAGCTAATGCAACGCCCCACGCCCCTGCCCCTAAAACGGCTATTTGTTGCGCCATTTGCTGTTTCACGCCTCTTACTGAATTCTTCTGGCGATCGGACTACTGTTCTTAAACTAAAATGACCTTATCAGAGAATATGAACACTTACGCTTTGCCATGATGAAGACCGCTTGCTAATTGATCAAGCGGCCATCGAGGCTTGGGCGCAAAACCCAGCTCATCCGTCATACCTAAACGGTATCGCTCCAATCCCGCCCAGGCGATCATTGCCCCATTATCAGCGCAAAATGTTGCAGGCGGAGATATAAATCTTAACCCGATCTCGGCGCAAAGACGCGTTAACGCGCGACGGATGGAACTATTCGAAGCAACGCCCCCGCCAATCACTAAGCCATTCGCCCGACCATATTTTTCATTAAACAGTCGCATCCCGCTTCGCACACGATCTGTAATAACATCAACAATCGCGGCCTCAAAAGAAGCAGCAATATCTCTCTTATCAATTTCTGATAAAACGCCAAGTTTTATAATTTCAAGCCTGACAGCTGTTTTAAGGCCCGAAAGAGAAAAATCAGCTCCTTCTCTCCCCAGCATTGGGCGCGGAAAATCAAATCGTTGCGAGTCTCCTTCACGCGCGAGACGTTCAATTTCTGGCCCACCAGGATAAGCCAGCCCCAGCATTTTCGCTACTTTATCGAATGCTTCGCCTGCTGCGTCGTCAACCGTTGAACCTAAACGCTGATATGAACCAATGCCATTAACCGCAACTAGTTGCGTATGACCGCCAGAGATTAACAAAGCGGCAAAGGGAAATTCTACATCCTCAAATAGCCGAGCTGTTAGCGCGTGCGCCTCTAAATGATTGATCGCAATAAATGGTTTGTTCGCTGCAAGAGCAATAGCTTTGCCGGCTGTCATACCAACTAACACGCCGCCAATAAGTCCAGGACCGCAGGCTGCAGCGATTGCATCAATTGCATGTATATCAATTTTCGCGACCGATAAGGCGCGCGTGATCAGTTTTGATAAAGTTTCAATATGCGCACGCGCAGCGATTTCAGGAACAACGCCGCCATATGCTGCGTGCTGGGCGATCTGACTAAGAATTTCATTTGAAAGAACCTCTCCCCCACCGCTTAACCGATCTTCAACGATAGCGGCGGCCGTTTCATCACATGTCGTTTCAATGCCAAGCACCCGCATGTATTTTCTCCTTACTGGATGTCTGGCGTTCGCCATGAAAGGTGCTGACCGCCGTCAACGGCGATCATTTGTCCTGTAACGCTTTTAGCGTTAGCAAGATAAATTACAGCATCAACAATACTCGCAACGTCGACGGATTGGGCAAGTGGAATCGCCTGGTATTCCTTTATAAATTCTTTTTCTCCAAGGGCTGAATTTGGAAAGACAGGCCCAGGACCAACTGCATTAACCCGCACATTTGGCGCAAAAGCTTGCGCCATCGTTTGTGTCGCCGTCCAAAGCGCTGACTTAGCGAGAGTATATGAAAAAAATTGCGGATTAAGCCGCCAAACTCTTTGATCAATAATGTTAATAATTGAGGCGTTATAATCTTTTGGAACTAATTTATAAAAATCGCTTGCAAGCAATACAGGCGCTCTAAGATTTACAGCCATATGCGTTTCATAAAGATTAAGGTCAAAGTTTTCAGCTGCATCAACTTCAAATACTGAAGCATTGTTGACCAGAGTTTCTACTGGCCCATAGATCTGAGATGCTTGCTCGATAAGACCAGCTGTTTCTTCATATTTAGAGAGGTCGGCAATGATACATCTGGCGCGAACCCCCGATTTGACGAGGCTCTTTGTCTCTGCTTCGGCAGCCTCTGCTGTTCGCGGAGAGGCATGAATGATGACTGGATGCCCTAGATCAGCAAAGCGCTGAGCGATTGCAAGACCAATGCGTTTAGCTCCTCCTGTGACCAAGATTGGCTTGAAGGATTTTAAACTCGACACGTGCAGTCCTCGTTTTTTTATACTAGTTGAGACGATGAACGCCTCAAGCTGAAAATCGTTTACCCTTGAAATCAACGCTTTCAAGCTTCAGCCCGCCCTTGGGCTCAAATGAGTCTACTCGCAGTTGAAGTTCGCCATTTATTATTTCAATTCCCAAAACTGCATAAGCCGCTGACAGCATCCGCGCGGCTGCTCCAGTATACCAACTCCAGCCACCATGTCCCTCATATCCAGGACCTTCGTAAATATCTGCAGCTTGCTGATGTGGCGGCAGACCATAAACATCCGCCTCAGCAGGAGAATTGAATTTTGACAAGGGAGAAATGGCGACCCAAGTTTCGTAGGCTTGGCTAAATAATTCGCGAGATTGTTCCAATTCTCCCTTTTCTCGGGCTTCAACAGCGAGTTTTGACAAAGCGTCAACAAACCAGGAGACGCCATGGGAATATTGTCCGCCATTTTCTCTGACGCCTGGTGGATATTCAGCGCTTCGTCCAGGATAAGGATCTGAATGTTCATTATAGGCTGGAGATACCAATAATATCCGGTTAGCTCGCCCCAAAACTGACAAAGCGTTATTAATTGTCTCAATACCTCGAGAGGGATCTACCGCATTGCTTAATACAGGCCAGGAGGATGTCATGGCGCTCATTGGATTGATTGCGCGCCCACTATCGGCAAAATCACGAATATAACGATCGCCAGTCCAACATTTCTCAAGAGCCAAGCGAAGTTTTCGGGCCCTATCGATGTAGCGTCTAGCGCGTTGATGATCCCCTCTGGCTTCTATTAAAGGCGCAATATCCGATAAAATGCCATGCAAGAAAAATCCAAGCCAGACACTCTCACCTTTCCCTTCCGCCCCAACAAGATGCATTCCATCATCCCAGTCGCCTGACCCAACGAGTGGTAAGTCATGGCTTCCAAACCGCCCGAGAGAATAATCGATTGCTCTGATACAATGCCCAAGTATTGTGTCTCGATCGCGTGAAATGAGTGGCACAGTCGCCTCCCCTTCCTGACCAAAAGGCACTTGGTTTGCCTCAAGGAACGGCTCAATTTCACTTAATATCCCCTGATCTCCCGTACCTTGAATATATTTAAGTGTAACGTAGGGAAGCCAGAGATGCGGATCTGAGGAATGCGTCCGATCAGCCAGGCCTGTGCCGCCATTTGGCGCACGATGCCACCATTTACAGGCGTCTCCCTCTAAATATTGATGGCGCGCATGTAATAATATTTGCATCTTCGCACGTTCTGGGGAAAGAGCGATGAGCGGTATGACGTCTTGTAGTTGATCTCGATAACCTGTGGCGCCAGAGCGTTGAGAAGGCCCTGTTCTTCCCCATAAACGGGCTGCAAACAATTGATAGGGCAACCAATCATTCACGAGTCGATCAAAGGCTGGTTGATTTGTTTTAATTCGTAAAACAGATAGCTGTTTGTCCCAGGTCGTTTGAGATTCTTGTAAAATTTGTATGGCATAATCGGTATTTTTTGCGCGCAGAGCCAATTCTTGAGCTTGCTCATATGTATCGGTCTGCCCTAGCGCAATTACGATATGATAATCTTGCCCTGGCTGAGCATCTATAGCGCCACAAAATGCCGCTATCTTGCGTTGTTGTTCTGGAGCGCCTGCATCGGGATGACCATGCTCAACCATATAGGGGATATGCGAAGTACGATTTTCATGTCCAAGAAAGCGTCGCCGCGAAGTTTCTGCATGTTCTGCAGATAGCGAGGTAGCAACAAACGCCCAACCATTTACAAATTTATTTGAAGGATTTTGAAAATAAATCGCCTTAAGATCATCCTCAACTCTTGAGGTAATTGCGCCAAGGCTCTCGCTAGGAGTTTCCGCCAGAATAACTTCAATAGCGGGAACAATTTGCAATAAGCGTGGTATGCTAGAATTATTGCGAATTTTTAATAATTTGAATTCAATTGGGGCATTCGGTGCGACAAAGACCGACAACTCTATTTCTAATTCATCTTTGTTTGAACGGTAACAAGCCATGCCTGGCGAGAACGTCACATCATAGACGCTATCATGCCGTCGCAGTGGGGTGAAAGAAGGACTATAAGCGATGCCCTTTGCAAGATCATAGACATAGAACATTTGCCCAGCTGGCGCAGAACGTCCATCTCCCATCCGAAATGGACTAAAACTATTAAGTCGCGAATTGCCATGGAAAGAAAATATGTCGCCATCATTTGTCATCACTGCTCCCTGACCAAGGGAATTAGCGATCACATGTGCGTAAGGCCTAGGCGTCCCTATTTCCACACTCAGACTTCGACCATCTCCAGCAAATTGATAGCGATAATCTTTCGGAGCCGGCGGCATGATTAAGTTACGTTGCCGAGAGAGCGCGTGATTGAGCGTTTCGGGCGAGATGGCGTCTTTTGCTAAATATTTGCTCACTGCAGCTGTCGCCAAACCCATATTGCTGGCCCAACCATCAACAATGATCAATTCAGCAAGACTAGACGCCGCTAGCGAAACTTCAAGTTGAATACTGGCGCATGGTTCAAATCCATAGAGCAAACCTTCATCTTCTGGTTTACGCGGTGAGATAAGACCCAATAAACTATCTGGAGCATGAAGCGCGCCCATACCATAGAAACGGGATTTTACATCCTCATATCCCAATATTGTGACGTTTGCGCTATCATGCGCGCCGATCGCGTGAAAGCCTATTTCAGGCGAGAGCCGTCGATCTTTTCCACGTCTTGCGCCACCTTTTAATAAACGATTTTGGGCAAAAATAGCGTTTAACGCATTCACATACCATGTGCCAACGTGAAGCGCGTTGTATGAGGCGTCACGCAGTTCAACGCCGGTTTCATTTAAAACCCACTCGCGCAATGTAGCGATTAAAATCTTACGGGGACGATTTTCTAGGTTGATGACTTTTAAATTGGTTATTTCAACCGCCTCATCGGCAATCAAAGAAATACGCGCTTCAAGAGCGATGCCGTTATGTTTAGCTTTGAACAGGAGACAGTTCTCACCAATGTCTGATAGTGAGGACTCATAGGCCCCTTGATGTGTGGGCGCTTGACCTAGAGACCATAAGGCCTCTGACTCTTCTTTAAGAAAGAGAAAACGACCCCGCGGATGGGTTGGATCATCAGGACGCCGGGTTAAATCTATAGCCGGGCCGCCACGAGCGACGCCTTCAATTCGGATGGTTCCTTGTCCGTCTTGAAACCATTCGCTCGTCATTAATCCATTCGTGAGCTTTAATGGCGTGGAGCCTGGCACACCGCCTGAACCCGTAATCCCTTCTGAGGATGTTTTTTGCGCTCGCGCCAAACGCAACAACAAGAAACCAATAAGAGACAGTGATAAAATAGCCGCATAAATCAGATAGCCGCCAAAGAGATAGGCATAAGAAGGGGGACGAGTTTGGCTAAGCTGTTCAGCTGCGCTCCAGGCTTTATCCCATTGATCGCCTCTTGGAATATAAAATGGAAGAAGCAAGGGAGCCCATGTGCCAAAACGGCGAATGCCCTCTGGAATGGCGCGACTTGTTTGCTCCTTGCCAAGAAAGGCCGCCGCTTTCTCATCAAGCATATCCCCGCCCACAAAGGAGAGGTTCACCAAAGTGGCCACGCGTAAGCCCATATGATCAAACCATATGAGCACACGTAAAACATCATAGGCCAGCAATGCTGTGAAGATATCAAGACTCCAAGCCCGAAACTCATTATCGGGAAGGTAGTAATTCATCCAACTCGCAACAGCGGTTCTGATTAAACCGTCTTGATTGTACCAAGTTGGATCTGGGGCGGCTTTAAGAAAAGAATAGATGACAGGAGCCATCCAAAGTCCCCATCTCAGGACTCGAACCGCATTCTCGATCAGCAGATCCAACCCCTCAAGGCTGGCGAGTTGACGTAGTGGCTTGAGACTACGTTGCATAAGAGCAGTGAGAAAAAAAAGATTTATCGAGAATAATGGGGCGGCAAATACCCATTGAATTACGCCAGATAGGGACTCATCATAAAGCAACCGGACAGAGCCATCGACATAGCCAAGATCAGTTGCGCCCCATTTTGAAAATAATGGACGGATGATATAGGCGTTAATGCTGCGACCATCGGCGCGATAGTCAAGTGATGCATAAGCGTAAAATTTTTGGATTATTGTCTCTAACTGACCCTGATCAAGATACCAAGCGATAGCGCCAGCCACGAAACCGCCCAAAGCAGCCCCTAGCGTATAAACACGCCAGCTCCGAAGATGCTGCCGCCGCTTTTGTAATAAGGCGGCGATATCAAAGGCTCCGTCTACGCCAGCATACGCAAAGGCTCCTGTCAGCGCACCGAATGCAAATCTGTATAAGGGATCGGCTGCTGGTAAGCCTCCCGTGACAGCAATAGCGACAGCGGCCCCAATAATCGACCCACGCGCAAAATTGACCGGTCTAAGATAAGCTTCCTTCAATCGCCCAAAAAAAGGGGGCGTAGAGTCCGTGCTTTCCATAATGACGCGCGCAAGCGGGTAAGTCGCAGCGCCAATAAAAGCAGCTGCAACAGGCCCACCCATTTGAATGAGCGCGACAACCTCGGGATGACGCACAATTAACCCTATGCCCAGCACAACGGCCATAAATACCAGGCCGTAGACTGCGCCTTTCTCCGCTCCATTTCGCCAATCATTAAAAACAACTACTGACAAAGAAGGGGTTGCGCGCAATAAACCTGCCAGCGCCTGCGTAACAAGGTAAGTTTGCCCCCAAAGTCCCGCCTGGGCTAAAGCGCCCAATCCCACAGCAAGTAGAGCTGTAAAAGGATACGGTAGAAATGGCGTTATAAAAAGTGTTTCGGCGCTAGCAATGACAGGCGTCAAAGAGGCGAGAAAAGCCGAAATAAGCAATATGCCATGAGGACGCCACTCCTGGGGCTGGAAACGTCCAAGCGCTAAAGGAACGCCAACAACGACTGCTTCATTCAACAGAAACAAGATCAGCGTGCGACCGATAAGACTCGTTAATCCCTCTGGAGCGTTGAACCCTAAAAA
>OMIO01000193.1 GCA_900299115.1 Methylocystaceae bacterium
CGCGTCATATGCGTGTCGCCTTATTGAGTGGATGCGCGCAAACAGTGCTCGATACAAAAATAAATGAAGCAACAATCAGAGTGTTGACGCGATTTGGCGTTGAGGTGGTTATTGCTGAAGGTATGGGTTGCTGTGGCGCAGTAGCGCACCATCTAGGCAAAGTAGATCATTCACGTCAATTGGCGCTAAAGAACATTAAAGCATGGAAGCGTGAGATCGATGATGCGGGCCTTGATTATATTGTTGTGACTGCTTCCGGGTGTGGGACTACTATTAAAGATTATAAATTTCTTTTCCGGGATGATCCGGAAATACAAGAAATTGCAGCTGATATTTCTAGAAGAACTGTTGATATATGCGAAATTATTAGCAAATTAGACTATAAAAAGTCTTTTCAAGCTTCGAAATTACGCGTCGCATATCATTCAGCTTGCTCATTACAACATGGGCAAAAAATAATAGAAGAGCCCCGTGATTTGCTAGAGCGGGCAGGCTTTGAGGTTATGAGCGTGCCTGAAGGGCATATCTGTTGCGGCTCGGCTGGCACATATAATTTATTGCAGCCAGAATTATCTCAGCAGTTACTTCGTCGTAAGATCGCCAATATTAATAGTCTTGATCCAGACATAATAGCAGCTGGAAATTTTGGCTGCATGATGCATATCGCTACGCAATCCAACGTCCCCGTGGCGCATGTTGTTGAGCTTTTAGATTGGGCCACTGGCGGACCAAAGCCCCAATCGCTTGGATCTTAGCGTAAGAAGCCGACGATATCCTTGACGGCGTTCATATTTTCCCGCGCTATTGCGCGCGCGCGTTCCGATCCGTCACGCAAGATCGTATCGATATAGGTTTCATCTGATCTGATTTCTCGCATACGGGCAGTAATTGGTGCGAGTTTAGCAACTGCCACATCGACAAGAGCGTTTTTAAAGTTCGAGAAATTAGCCCCGCCAAATTCGTTTAAAATATCTGCCTTAGCGCGGCCGGAAAGAGCTGAGAAAATACCCACTAAATTATCAGCCTCTGGACGTCCCTCAAGGCCTTTCTCTTCGCTAGGCAGTGGTTCGGGATCGGTTTTAGCCTTGCGCACCTTCTGCGCAATTTGATCGGCGTCATCCGCAAGATTAATGCGCGAGTAATCTGATATGTCAGATTTTGACATTTTTTTTGTCCCATCTCTTAGGCTCATAACGCGCGTTGCTGGACCGGAGATGAGAGGCTCTGGCAAAGGAAAGAAGGCCTCGCCAAAGCCATTGCGATCGATTGAAGAAGAAAAATCATTATTAAATTTTTGTGCAATATCTCTTGCCAGTTCGAGATGCTGTTTTTGATCGTCTCCAACTGGAACATGTGTTGCGCGATAAATAAGAATGTCGGCAGCCATCAATACAGGATAGTCAAGTAGCCCAACAGAGGCGTTTTCACGGTCTTTGCCTGCCTTATCTTTGAACTGGGTCATCCGATTGAGCCAACCGAGGCGGGCAACGCAATTTAAAACCCAGGCGAGTTCTGCGTGTTCAGGAACCTGGCTTTGGTTGAAAACAATATTTTTTTTAGGATCAATCCCACATGCAAGAAAGGCGGCGGCAATTTCACGCGTATTGTTCCGCAATTCAACAGGATCCTGTGGAACAGTAATAGCGTGAAGGTCTACAACGCAGTAGAGACACTCAAAACTTTTTTGTAGTTCCACAAATTTAACAATCGCACCGAGATAATTTCCCAAATGCAGATTGCCTGTCGATTGAACGCCAGAAAATACCCGTTGGTGAGAAGTCGTCATGAGTTAGCCGCTCTTAGTGAAAAATTTTGCAGACCTTATCGCAATGCACTGGCTGATACGCAAGTTAAGCTTATTATCTGCCTTACATCGAGAGAGTTTATAGGATAAATCGGCTCAGATCCCTATTTTGAGCCAGATCGCCAATATGATTTTCAACATATTGAGCGTCTACGATGAATGTTTCTCCCGCTCGATCTGGCGCTGTAAAACTAACCTCGTCTAAAACGCGCTCCATAACAGTTTGGAGGCGCCTTGCGCCAATATTTTCAACGGCGGTGTTGACGGCGACCGCTATACGGGCAAGGGCGGCAATGGCGCAAGTTGTGAATTCCAGGGTGACGCCTTCAGTGTTTAAGAGGGCGACATATTGCTTGGTTAAACAGGCCTCTGTTTCAGTCAAGATACGCCGAAAATCTTCCTCTTTCAGAGAGGCTAATTCTACGCGAATTGGCAGGCGGCCTTGCAGTTCAGGCAGCAAGTCGGAGGGCTTTGAGACATGAAAAGCGCCGGAGGCGATGAATAAAATATGGTCTGTTTTTACTTGTCCATGCTTTGTTGTAACCGTTGTTCCCTCGATGAGTGGAAGGAGATCGCGCTGCACGCCCTCACGAGATACATCGGCGCCGCGGCGCCCTTCGCTTGCACATATTTTATCCATTTCATCTATGAAGACGATGCCATTGTTTTCAACTTCTTGGATTGCCTCACGTATGCTTTCTTCTTGATCAATAAGCTTATCGCTTTCTTCCGCTATGAGTGGGAGGCGGGCGTCAGCGACGGTTAGTTTTCTTATTTTACCCCGTCCTTGAAGATTTTTACCAAAGAGATCGCTGATTGAAAAAGCAGAAATATTCGCTCCTGGCATAGTGGGGAGTTCGAAAATTGGCCCGCCGCCGCTTTGAGTGATTTCGATTTCAATTTCTTTTTGCTCAAGCTCGCCAGCGCGAAGGCGTTGTCGAAACGACTCTCGCGTTGCAGGGGACGAGGCGGCGCCCACTAAAGCGTCAAGTATGCGTTCCTCAACAGCCTGCTCGGCGCGAATTGTTACTTCTTGTCGGCGTCGTTCTTTCACCATGGCAAGGGCGACTTCTATCAGGTCGCGAATAATTTGCTCAACGTCACGGCCAACATAGCCAACTTCTGTGAACTTCGTTGCTTCTACTTTTAAAAACGGCGCATTGGCCAGACGGGCAAGACGCCGGGCAATTTCAGTTTTTCCGCAGCCGGTTGGGCCAATCATCAAAATATTTTTTGGTAAAACCTCTTCCCGCATCTGCCCACTAAGCTGTAGACGTCGCCAACGATTACGCAAAGCGATAGCAACGGCCCGTTTTGCATCATTTTGTCCAACGATATGACGATCTAATTCCGAGACGATTTCACGCGGCGAGAACTCCGCCATGGTCTATTCCTTTAGCTCAGGGTTAATTATGGTTTATAGGGAAATTAAATTTTCTCTATCACCAGGTTGTGATTGGTATAGACACATATGTCGCCAGCAATCTGCATCGCTTTGCGCGCTATGGTTTCTGCATCAGCTGGGGTATCAACTAAGGCGCGTGCAGCCGCTAATGCGTAATTGCCGCCTGAACCAATTGCGGCGACGGCGCAATTGTTTTCGCTTTCAGGCTCCAGCACATCGCCCGAGCCGGTTAGGACAAGGCCAACATCCTTGTCTGCAACCAACATCATCGCCTCAAGCCGTCGTAAATAACGATCCATTCTCCAGTCCTTGGCGAGCTCAACACATGAGCGCATCAATTGTCCGGGATATTGATCGAGTTTTGACTCCAATCTTTCAAAAAGGGTAAAGGCGTCTGCAGTAGCGCCAGCAAAGCCAGCAATCACATCGCCTTTACCAAGGCGACGCACCTTGCGCGCATTCCCTTTCATGATCGTCTGTCCAAGGCTGACCTGGCCATCGCCGGCAATTACGGTTTGTCCGTTTTTTTTGACCAGAATAATTGTCGTTGCGTGCATCAGGGGTGGAGAAGGGTGGTCGGTCGTCATTTTGGCCTACGAAACTGGTGGGTTTGAGGGAATTAGGGTTCAACACGCCTTTGAGCAAGTTTCTTTGCGTCTTTTAAGTCTGAAATCCCCTAGCTTTACAAAATTTTATGTCTTTCAGGGGCATACTGGCCACTGGTGGTGCGCGCCCCATTGGCATGGTCCGATCGACGGGTGGCGCAACCCTATTGAAGTTGCTAAAACCCGCCACAATCAGCCGCCTCCTCTTCAAGGAGGGGCTCCAAAAAGGCTAAATTTCCATGCGCAGCGCAACAATCCAGCGCAACACCAAAGAGACGAGCATCTCCGTCACAATAAATCTTGAGGGGGCGGGCAAAGGAGAGATTACCACGGGCATTGGTTTTTTTGATCATATGCTTGATCAAATTGCCCGCCATGCGCCTCTTGATCTCACAGTGCAGGCGAAGGGCGATTTACACATTGACGGCCATCATTCTGTCGAGGACGTTGGCATAGCATTAGGTCAAGCCGTTGATCGCGCTTTGGGCGATCGCAAGGGAATTACGCGTTATGGAGAGGCGCATGCGCCGCTCGATGAGGCATTAACGCGTGTTGTCATTGATATTTCAGGGCGTCCCTTTCTTGTCTATAATGTGAGTTTTCCCGCACAACGCATCGGCGAATTCGATACTGAGCTCATGAGAGAGTTTTTTCAGGCTTTTGCTGTGCACGCTCGGGTTGGATTGCACATAGACAGTCTGCGCGGCGTCAATAGCCATCACATCGCTGAAAGCGCTTTCAAGGCTTTTGCGCGTGCTTTTGGCAGCGCAATTGCGCATGACCCAAGGCGGTCGCAAAACGAGGCGCCGTCAACCAAAGGCACGTTGACGGCCTAGCGCAAAAATCAGTTTTAAGAATACAGCCAAGGAGCGGCCCAGCATGGCCATTTATACGGTTCATTGTCCGCCGGTTTCAAAAGCTGCCATATCAGAAGATACATCGCGTATCGAAAAAATTATATTTCTACGCGATGGCTTTTCCTTGCCAGCTTTCTGCTTTGGGCCCTTATGGCTGTTTTGGAAGGGCGCTTGGATGATAGGAGTTCTATGGCTCATTGTAGCCAGTTTATGCAGTTACGCTTCAGTGAAACTTGGTGGTTCAACA
>OMIO01000194.1 GCA_900299115.1 Methylocystaceae bacterium
CCGATCATTGATAAGGGCGCATTGACTGTATTAGGCAATGACGATTTTCTTTTGCGCATGATGCGGCAAGGCGCTAGTGAAGGCGCGATTAATGATTATGTCGCATTGACGGTAAGCAACACGCATTCGCTTGGTCTTAAATGTATCAATCCGGGTGGCTGTGAGAGCTTCAAGGAAAATATGCGCGCGTTCGGGCTTGATGATGTCGTGCCTTTTTATGGGGTGACATCGCGCCAAATTTTCCAATTGCTTCAAAAATCTACGCAGGCGGTTGGCGTGCCTCATCCCTTGCATCTTCATATGAACAATCTTGGGATTGCTGGCAATATTGATACGGCGCTGCAGACGATAGATGCTGCTGAGGGATTGCCGCTACATCTGGCCCATGTTCAGTTTTATGCCTATGGCCTTGAAGGCAAGCACGGCTTTTCATCCGCAAGCGCGCGTTTTGCTGAAAAAATTAACGCCAATCCCAATGTCTCGGTTGATGTTGGTCAGGTGATGTTTTCTGACACGGTAACAATCTCATCGGATGTCTTAAAGCAATTCAATAGTCTTTCTGGCGCTATTCCTAAAAAGGGCGCGATCTTCGATGGCGACGCCAATGGCGGTGGCGTTGTGCCTTATGCTTATAAGATCTCTAACTACTATAATGCGATCCAGTGGGCGGCCGGATTAGAATTGTTTTTACTCATTCAAAATCCTGAGCAGGTTTATTTTACAACAGATCACCCTAATGGCGGACCCTTTACCGCTTATCCGGACCTCTTTGCGCTCTTGATGAGCGCGGATCTGCGCGCCCAAGTGATGGCGCGCTTGCCTGCCGACGTATTAGAGCACACGACCCTTCCCTCGATCTCGCGAGAATACACGCTTTATGAAATTGCTCAGATGAGCCGATCTGGCGCGGCAAAACTATTTGGCTTCAAGGATCGAGGACAATTAGGCGTTGGCGCCATTGCGGATATAGCTGTTTACAAGCCTAGCAAAGATATTGCTGCGATGTTCAGACGCGCAGCCTATGTCTTTAAGGATGGAGAGCGCGTCGTGCGCGATGGAAATGTGACGCATTACACACGTGGTAAAACGCTGCACATTAGTCCAGCCTATGACAAAAATATTCACCAGCGGTTAGATGCTTATTATGCTGAGCTCTATGGATTGCCGCGAACAATTTTTAATGTTTCGGAGGCTGCGTTGCCAAAGGAAAATTCTTTTGCGGAGGTCGCATGCCGGAATTAATTCGCAACGGCGTTCGCATCGACGATAGTTTTGCGGAAGCCTTCCCGATGAGCGGCACGGGCATACTCATTACTGGACCAAACGCAAAATGGGCGCGTCAAGCAGCCCAAACCATGACCGGATTTGCGACATCGGTCATTGGCTGCGGCTGTGAAGCAGGCATCGACTATGAGGTGCCGCCGGAGGAGACGCCGGACGGACGACCAGGCGTGCGCGCTTTGTTATTTGCGATGTCGTCAAAAGACGCTGAACAACAACTTGTGAATCGGTTGGGTCAGTGTGTGCTCACTTGTCCAGGCTCTGCAGTTTATTCAACAGTGCCAGGTGAATTCGAAATTAAAGTTGGCGACGCAGTTCGACAGTTTGGCGATAAATGGCAAATGTCCAAAGTTGTTGAGGGTCGGCGTTACTGGCGCGTCCCAGTTATGGACGGCGAGTTTTTTTGTGAAGGCAAAGTGGGGCTAACAAAAAAGTCAGTTGGCGGCGGCAATCTGCTCGTTATGGGAACGGATTGGGATGCGACGATGCGAGCGACAGAGGCAGGCGTCGCAGCCGTTCAATCCGTTCGTGACGCTATCGCGCCTTTCCCTGGCGGCATTGTGCGTTCGGGCTCAAAGGTTGGATCTAAATATAAGGGCATGGGCGCCTCAACGAATGACGCCTACTGTCCAACGCTTCGCGGCGTGACTCAAAGCGCGCTTGATGAAGACATTGGCTGTGTGCTTGAAATCGTGATTGACGGGTTAACAGATGCAGCTGTTTCCGCTGCAATGCGCGCTGGCTTAAAAGCCATTATCGACATGGGACCAGAGCAGGGCGCGAAACGTATTGGCGCAGGAAATTATGGCGGCAAACTTGGACCTTTCCATTATCATTTGAAGGAATTGTTGCCGTGAAGCCCTTCACTTTCAAGCTTCGTCAAGAGCCGCCTCAGCGCGTTGATCTGTCAGTGCTGACGCCCGATCGATTGGCGGGATTATCACCTGCGCAAATAGAAAAAATTGAGATTGGCGTTACAAAATCTTCAACAAAAGTTGGCGATATATTTGAGATCATATCGGGAGATTTAAAAAATCTTCGATATGAAGGCGGCTCTTCGCGCTTTGATCTCATTGGCGCAAAGCTGTTGCCGGAATTTTCCATTCATGTTGATGGAGATGTCGGCGCGCAATTAGGGCGCTTGGCGCATGGCGGGCGGATCACGGTGGCGGGATCTGCTGGAGCCTATGCGGCCTCGGGCAATATCGGCGCGGAAATTGAGATTGCTGGCGATGTGGGTGACTATCTTGCCGCTCCGCTAGCGGGTGAATTAAGCGGCATGGCGGGGGGGCGTGTGATGATACGCGGTTCCGTCGGCTCACGCGCAGGAGATCGCTTGCGTCGCGGCGTCATTGTGATCGAAGGGTCTGCTGGAGAAGATTTAGGATCAAGGCTGATCGCTGGCACGATCGTCGTATTGGGCGCTACGCTGGGGCGTGTCGGATATCTCAACAAGCGCGGTTCACTTATCCTGGCGCAACGGAAAGATTTTGGACCCACCTATCTCGATTGTGGCGTGCATCACTTAACTTATATTGGCTTGTTAAGCCGAAGTTTGGCGCCTGTTAGCTCTGGCGCTACGCGACTTTTATCAGGCAAGTTGCGCAGATATGGCGGGGACACGTCGGTTTATGGCAAGGGCGAGATATTGACCCCAATTGAGGGATAACTACTCTCTTATTGTGTCACCCGTTCATATGGCGTTGACTGATAATGGAGTAGAGATGAATTACATCCAACTCATCCTCACCGTTTGTTCTCTCATCCAACCAGAGTCGTGTGATGAGAGAAGACTGACCTTTGAATCGGCGACGGCATCTCCAAACACCTGCATGATGCAAGCAATGCCTTACATCGCTCAATGGTCGGGCGAACATCCAAATCTGTCGATTAAGCGCTGGAGATGCGTAAGACCAGGTGAAGAGGGTAATAAAATTTAATGCGCTGCGTCGCCAAGCATTAAGCGTGTTTGACGTTGTAAGTATCACGCATCATTCTTGGCAATGCGAAATGCGGCAGGATCCCTTCACGAATGATTGCGCGTCTGAGCGGGCCGAGCGCTGAAACGGCGAGAAAACTTGCGCCACGAAAGAGATCAACGGGTAGATAAGGAATAATCAGCGAGCGATTGAGTATATCTACGCCCGAGGTGCGAAAGCCAATGTCTGCATGACGGTGACGATCATATCGGGTGAGCGCGCGGGCTAATTCTGTTTCATTTTTCAAGTCAACGCTGGCGAGACAATCTTCAAGATCTGCAACGTCGCGTAGGGAGAGGTTTAGACCTTGTGCGCCGATGGGTGGAAACACATGGCAGGTTTCGCCGACAAGCGCGAGGCGGCCTTTTCCATGTTGTGAGACCTGCATGCCGCCCATGCGAAATTGTCCGATATCGCTCTCAAGCCGCATCACGCCAAATTCAGATTTAGCAAAGTCTTCAATTTCAAATTCGAGTTCTTCACGTGGCGCGGCAAGACGTCGGCGGGCGTCTTCTGTTGTCATCAACCAGACAAGGCTGGAGCGATGAGGCTTATTTGGGCGCGCAGGTAAAGGCACCAGCGTGAAGGGACCTGAGCGCGTATGATATTCAGTAGACATATTTGCGTGCGCAAATTCATGGCTCACCATCGCGGTAAGCGCGATTTGCGGATAGGTCCATTCTTTCAAATCCACGCCAGCAACAGCGCGCGCGCGGCTGTTGCGGCCATCTGCGGCGATGAGAAAGTCTGCTTCAATGCGTCGGCGATCATTTAAAAAAGCGACGGCGCTACTTGCGCCAAATTCATAATCAACAATATCTGCGTCAATGAATTCTATATTGGGATGTTTTGTGACGAGATCGTGCAGAATGCTGACGAGATCATCGTTAGAAATATTCACGCCCAACGCCGGCAAGTCTATTTCTCGCGCGCTCAAGGTTAGCGGCGGTACTGGCAATAATTGATCAGTGTCATCGATCATGCGAATTGCTTCGATCGGGCAACCAATAGCTGTAACGCGCTCGAGCGCGCCAAGCGCGTCAAGAAATCGAATTGAGGCCTCAAACAACGCAACAGTGCGGCCTGGCAGAGGCGGCGGCACGCGGCCGACGAGCTTGATTTGGAGATCTGATTTGGCAAAAGCCAGAGCGGCCGCAAGTCCTGTAGAGCCAGCCCCGGCTACCAGAATATCTGTTTTTTCATGGGCCTGTGGCGTAAGCTCGAGGTTCGCGCTCATCCTATCCTCCTATTATGCGCTTGTTATAGACCTCTCCACGCCGCTCTTGAAGTCATGATTGCTCAGATCTGCGCGATTTGTTTTTTGTGAATTATAAATTATGCCTAACGCTCAAAAAATGAGGAGTGACGGCGATGGTTATGGCGATCCGTGTGCATCAGCCTGGCGGCGTGGAAGAGCTCAAGTTTGAAGAGGTGCCATTAGCTGCGCCAGCTCCGGGCGAGGTGCAAATCCGCCATCGCGCAATTGGGGTTAATTTTATCGATATTTATCGTCGCACGGGCGCTTATCCCGCAAATTATCCTTTTATACCGGGGCATGAGGGCGCAGGTGAAGTAATTGCTTTGGGTGAGGGGGTAAAGGGATTTAAAATCGGTGAGCGAGTAGCCTATATCGGCGCACTGGGGGGATATAGCGAAGCGCGCAACATTGACGCCGCCTCGCTCATTCATCTGCCAAAATCAATTTCCTTTGATCAGGGCGCGGCGATGATGCTGAAAGGGCTGACAGCTCAATATCTGCTTAGGCGCACCTTTCGCGTGAAAAAAGGTCACTGCATACTTATACATGCTGGCGCAGGCGGAACCGGACAGCTTTTGTGTCAGTGGGCGCGCGCATTAGGCGCTAAAGTTATTGCGACAGTGGGATCTGCAGAAAAGGGTCAGCTCGCGCTTGCAGCGGGTGCGCATCATGTCATTTTATATCGAGAAGAAGATTTTGCGCAGTCTGTTCGGGAAATCACTAAAGGAAAACTCTGCGATGTCGTTTATGACGGCGTTGGCCAGGCGACTTTTCCAGCCTCGCTCGATTGTTTAAAGCCATTTGGTTTATTTGTGAGCTTTGGTTCCGCTTCGGGGCCAATATCCGCCTTCGAACTGGGTTTGCTCACTCAGAAAGGCTCGCTTTACGCAACGCGTCCCTCACTCTTTGACTATATCGCGCGCCGCAAGGATTATGAGGCAATGACGCAAGACTTGCTTAGGGCAATCAAGCGGGGCGATTTGAAAATACAACCTCCCGATTGTTATCCGTTGTCGGAGGCTCGCGGCGTGCATGCAGCGCTCGAGGCGCGGACGACTACTGGGGCCTTGGCGCTGATCCCTTGATTCGGCTATTTTTTCAAATTTTCTGACCTCGCGCCGCATATTCGGGCGTTCGAGAAGAGGTTCGATCAATTTGGCGCGCAGGGGGACGGCTCGGCCTTGGCGTTGCTGCTTTCATTTATAACATATTGAAATAGATGGATTCTACTACAAAAATTGGGTCGAAAAACTCATCTTGATCTAAGGATTTTAGATAGTAAATGATTTAGGTCAAAATTAAGCTTGGGCGAAATGGGACAAAATCTGCTATAATTTATCTGTTCAGCCTTTGAGGTCCCTCCCGCCTCTCGATTAGCCTGAACCGCCTCTCCAACCCGGCCATATGCCGGGTTTTTTTCATGTCTTCCCCTCCTCTTGTGGCCGCTCTATTGCAATCTTTGCTAAAGCGTCTCATCCTAAGTCCGCGGTCGCGCGAATAAGCGGTGACGACTGTGCAGCTAGAGGGTCTAAACGCTGTCGACGCCAATTTTATCAGGAGCGCAGACCGCGCTCCATTCAGATGACGGACCGAAACCGTCTCAAACAGGGACGATTTTGCAAAATATTTTAATGAGTTTGGAAGATGCGAAAGCCGAGGACATTATCTCTATCGACTTGCGCGGTAAAACGGCGCTCGCCGACCAAATGCTGATCACAACGGGAAGATCGACAACCCATGTGGGCTCCATCGCGGATAAGGCGATTAAAGCTTGCAAGGCTTCGGGCGTGAGCGCCCCTCGGGTCGAGGGCCTGCCGCAATGCGACTGGGTTTTGATCGACGCCGGAGACGTCATCATTCATGTGTTTCGTCCAGAAGTCCGGCAATTCTATAATCTTGAAAAGATGTGGAGTGGGGATCGGCCGCAGGAACCGCGCGGTCTTTGATCTGAGAAATCATACCCAATGCGTTTAGGTTTAATCTGTATCGGTCGGCTCAAGGCGGGGCCCGAGCGTGATCTCTATCGGCGCTACAGCGAGCGGATCGCGGCTCTAAGACGTCTTGGGCTTGAAGGCCTTGAATTAAAAGAAATAGAGGAGAGTAGGGCCAAAGTTCCCGCCGAGCGCATGGCGCGAGAGGCTGACGAAATTTTGTCTTTTTTGCCGCAAGACGCAGCTTTACTGCTGTTTGATGAAACTGGCCAAGCAGCAGATAGTCTTAGCTTTACCGACTTTATCAAAAAAGAGCGCGATAGCGGGCGAAAAGCGCTTTGGTGCGCTATCGGCGGCTCGGAAGGGCTTGCGCCTAGCCTGCAAACACGCGCTCAGGCTATTTTCTCATTCGGCGCAATGACCTTGCCGCATCAATTGGTTCGTATTTTAGCAGCCGAGCAAATCTATCGCGCCATGACTATTCTCAGCGGTCATCCCTATCATCGCGCAGGTTAGCTGGCCGGAAGAGCGTGGTCTTTACCGCCTGACATTCCTGCGCTAGACACTGGGCGTAACGAGCCCTTCGCGTTACTGCGCAGGGCTTTTTCTTTTTTGAGAAGATGATGAGCCATGGCGAATGTCGCGGTGGTCGGCGCTCAATGGGGCGACGAAGGTAAGGGTAAAATTGTTGATTGGCTGTCTTTGGAAGCTGACGTCGTCGTCCGCTTTCAAGGCGGACATAACGCCGGCCATACGTTGGTCATTGATGGCGTGACCTACAAGCTCGCTTTACTGCCTTCTGGGATTGTTCGGCGCGGTAAACTTTCTGTGATTGGCAATGGCGTCGTCGTTGACCCGCATTTTCTGATTGCAGAGATAGAGCGCTTACGCGCGCAAGGCGTCGACATCACGCCTGATAATTTGAAAGTCGCTGAAAATGCGCCGTTGATTTTATCATTGCATCGAGAGCTAGACGCGCATCGCGAAGAAGCGGGCAGTGGCGCTAAGATTGGTACGACGAAGCGCGGTATTGGTCCTGCTTATGAAGATAAGGTTGGGCGGCGGTCTATCCGACTGATGGATCTTGCAGAGCCTGATACATTGAGCGACAAAATTGCGCGTGTGCTTGCGCATCATAATCCATTACGATCTGGATTGGGGCTGCCAGAGGTAAAGTCGGAAACGCTTTACGATGAGTTGATGAGCATTGGCCCTAAAATCTTACCCTTTATGGATGCGGTATGGGATTTACTTGATGCGCAACGTCGCTCTGGTAAGCGTATCTTGTTTGAAGGGGCTCAGGGTGTTTTGTTGGACGTTGATCATGGGACATATCCCTATGTGACCTCTTCCAACACTGTCGCCGCGTCTGCCGCAAGCGGTTCAGGTCTTGGTCCGGGAGCCATCGGATATGTTTTGGGCATTGCAAAGGCCTACACCACGCGCGTAGGCGGTGGACCATTTCCAACAGAACTCAATGATGAGATTGGCGCCTTAATTGGCGATCGCGGACATGAATTTGGGACGAATACGGGCCGACGCAGACGCTGCGGATGGTTTGACGCAGTATTGGCCCGCCAGGCGGTTAAGACATCCGGCATCAATGGCGTCGCGCTGACGAAGCTTGATATTCTCGATGGTTTCAAGGAAATCAAGATTTGCACGCATTACTTACTTGATGGTCAGCGCGTTGAACGCTTGCCGGCTTCTCAGGCGGCTCAGGCGCGCGTGCAGCCGGTTTATGAAAGTTTTCCCGGATGGCAAGAAACGACGAGCGGAGCGCGCTCATGGGCGGATCTGCCGGCGCAGGCGATCAAATATGTTCGACGAATTGAGGAGCTGATTGAGGCTCCTGTGGCGCTGTTATCAACAAGTCCTGAACGGGACGACACCATACTCGTGCATAATCCTTTTCAAGATTAATCCAACAAAATGGAGAAAGGCGAAATCATGCGCCTCTCGCCATTTTGAGAGCAGGAGTTCTCAATATGGCCCAAAGCCCTTCAGCTGGCGCTGAACAGTCTCTCGGGTTGCACGCAGTAGACGAAGAGGATCTCGCGTTTATTTCTGCGCATGCTCAGGATGCGTTGATCCGCATCAGCGATCTTGCTTACCTGCCCAAACAACGCCGCTTTGCGCTAATTTGCGCCCGGTTTGACCGTATTGCTGAGCGTGAGGGGCGTTGCGAGCGCCGTCATGCGGGTCTGCACTTTGACGGCGTAACCGGCGTGCGACGTCTCCAAATTGCGCTCGATCAATCTGAGCGGGTTTTGGCGTTATTAGCGATCACTTTTGAAGCGATCAAAGATGCCCAGCCTTCTGGCGTTATTCGCCTAATTTTCGCTGGCGGCCCAGAGATCGAGCTTCAGGTTGAGTGCATCGAGGCGCAGATGCGCGATATTGGCCCCAGTTGGTGCGTCGATGCAGGACCACAGCACAATCTTGATATCGGTCTTGACGAAGAGCCAAAGGGAAGGTCATGACAACCGCTAAATTCGGTTGGAGAAGAATATGACTCTGCGTTTAGACGCCGCCGCCCCAGATTTTGAACAGCGCTTTGTTGAATTGCTCTCTATGAAGCGCGAGTCCGCACCGGATGTTGATGCAACGGTGCGTGCGATCATTGAAGACGTCATTGCGCGCGGCGATGCGGCGCTAACCGACTATTCAGCGCGGTTTGATCACATTGATCTGACGCAAACAGGGATCGCTGTTTCGGCAAAGGAAGTCGCGGCGGCTGAAAATAACTGTTCAAGAGAGCAATTAGCAGCGCTTGATGTGGCGCTTGAGCGCATTACAGCCTTTCATGAACGCCAACGGCCGCAAGATCTTCGATTTACTGATCCTGAGGGCGTTGAACTTGGTTGGCGATGGACGCCGCTGGATTCTGTTGGGCTTTATGTTCCAGGCGGCACAGCAGCATATCCTTCCTCAGTTTTAATGAATGTCGTGCCAGCGAAAGTTGCCGGCGTTTCGCGGATTGTTATGGTTGTGCCCACGCCTCGGGGACAGGTTGAGCCCTTGGTGCTCGCCGCCGCTAAACGCTCGGGTATTGATGAAATTTATCGTGTCGGTGGCGCACAAGCAGTTGCAGCTTTAGCCTATGGCACAAAGACGATTGCGCCTGTGGTCAAGATTGTTGGGCCCGGCAATGCTTGGGTAGCAGCGGCGAAGCGTCGCGTCTTTGGTCAAGTTGGCATTGATATGATCGCAGGGCCATCAGAAGTTCTCATTTTGGCGGATCGTACAGCTAATCCAAACTGGATTGCCGCAGATCTTCTTGCGCAAGCTGAGCATGACGAGTCAGCGCAGTCGATTTTAATCACCGATAGCGCCGCCTTAGCCCAGGCTGTTGTTGAATCGGTTGAGAGCCAACTCAAAACGCTCTCGCGTCAAACAATCGCCAGCGCCTCATGGAAGGATTTTGGCGCTATTATTCTCGTTAAGAAATTAAACGAGGCAATTAGTTTGGCTAATCGCATTGCCGCAGAGCATCTGGAGATTATTAGCGTTGATGCGGAAGAGCTCGCGCGACAAGTTTCCAATGCAGGCGCTATTTTTATCGGCGGCTATACGCCCGAGGCTATCGGCGATTATGTTGGCGGCAGCAATCATGTTCTACCAACAGCGCGTTCAGCGCGTTTTTCATCAGGTTTAAGTGTTTTAGATTTTCTTAAACGCACGTCTATATTGAAGTGCGATGCGCAATCGCTGCGCAAAATTGGATCCGCGGCGGTTACGCTTGGAGAGGCTGAAGGTCTTCAGGCCCATGCGCGATCTGTTTCTATCCGCCTCAATCAATCCGGGGACTGATGGCGTGGAGCAAGCCAACAATCATCGTCTGGCTTCTTTAACGCTCGATGAAAAATCGATTGGCCGCGGTTCAGCGGATCAGGAACATGAACGCACGATCGCGGTGTATGATTTAATTGAAAATAATTATTTTGCGCTCAATGGCCAAGACTCGGGTCCTTATGCGTTAAATATTGCTCTTGTTGACGCAAAACTTGTTTTTGAAATCAAAAATGTCGAAGGCGCTGCAGTTGTAACGCATATTTTATCACTCACGCCTTTTCGACGTATCTTGAAGGATTATTTTTTAATTTGCGAAAATTATTATGCCGCTATTCGTCATGCCACGCCAAGTCGGATTGAAGCCATCGATATGGGTCGCCGCGGACTACATAATGAAGGAGCTCTATTATTGCTCGAGCGCCTCAAGGGTAAGATTGAAACGGATCAAGACACAGCGCGTAGGCTTTTTACCCTAATTACGGCGCTGCATTGGAAGGGCTAGGCCCACCCATGGCGCGTCCGCAGTCTGTTCTCTTCGCATGCACGTTAAATACTGTCAGGTCGCCAATGGCGGAAGCAATTGCGCGCCATTATTTCGGGCGAGAAATTTATTTTGCGTCCGCAGGGGTTAAAAGCGGCGAGGAGGATGGTTTTGCAATCGCCGTGATGGATGAGCTCGGAATTGATATTCGGGGCCACCATCCGCATAGCTTTGAAGATTTAGCCGATTCAAACTTTGACGTCATCGTTACATTATCGCCGGAAGCGCACCACAAGGCGTTGGAGTTTTCCCGGGCATGGGCTGTAGAGGTTATTTATTGGCCCACGCCAGACGCAACGGCGGCGCATGGTTCGCGCGAGGCTATTCTCGATGCTTATCGGATCGTTCGAGACCGATTGCTTGTCGCAATTAAAGAATTATTTGAGCGTCCTGCAACCCCGGGCGTTTAAACTTGGGCAATAGAAGACAAATTACGATAAAACAATTATCTTGAAGCGGTATTTGTCATACTTCACACGCTGGGCGTTCTATGCCGCTGATCACAACGATAGACGATTTAGAGGCGTTGGCGCGTCAGCGCGTGCCAAAAATGTTTTATGATTATGCCCAGGGCGGATCTTGGACGGAGAGCACAAGCCGTATCAATCTCGCAGATCTTGCAAAAATTAAGTTTCGCCAAAGAATTGGCGTGAATATTGAGACGAGAAATCTCGCAACAAATATTGTTGGTCAAAGCGCTGCTATGCCTGTTGTTTTAGGGCCGATCGGCATGTGTGGGCTTCAGCGCGCCGATGGCGAAATCCTTGCGGCTCGGGCCGCTGAAGCAAGCGGCGTTCCTTTTTGCCTATCAACGATGAGTATTTGCTCAATTGAAGATTTAGCGCAACATGTGAGACAGCCTTTTTGGTTCCAACTTTATATCATGCGCGATCGGAGTTTTGTTGAAAAATTGATTATGCGCGCGCATGAGGCGAAATGCCCAGTTCTCGTTGTGACGCTGGATTTACAAATTTTAGGTCAGCGGCATAAAGATCTCCGGAATGGTTTGTCGGCGCCGCCAAAATTAACGCCGCGATTTTTGCTTGATCTGCTCCTTAGGCCACAATGGTCGCTTGAAATGTTACAAACGCGTCGGCGGGGATTTGGCAATATTGTTGGCCATGTCAGCGGCGTAAAAGACATGGCGTCATTAAGCGCCTGGACTTCCGCGCAATTTGATCCTTCTGTTACCTGGAGTGATGTCGCCTGGATCCGAAAATTATGGAAAGGAAAGTTAATTGTTAAAGGAGTAATGGAGAGTGAGGATGCGCGCAAAGCAATTGATGTGGGCGCAGATGGATTAGTGATCTCTAATCATGGCGGTCGACAGCTCGATGGCGCGCCATCTTCAATTTCTGCATTGCCTAAAATCAAAAAACTTGTAGGCGCTGAGACAGAGCTCTTATTTGATGGTGGGGTGCGAAGTGGACAGGATGTGCTGCGTGCGCTTGCGCTTGGCGCTGATAGCGTTTTACTGGGGCGCGCCTATCTTTATGGCTTGGGAGCCATGGGACAAGAGGGCGTGCGGCTTTGTCTAGAGATTATTGAACGTGAATTGAGCTTGACTATGGGCTTTTGTGGCAGAACGGATGTTCGATCTGTGGATGAGGATATTGTTATTGTTTAGTGAAGATTATTGTTGTGAGCGCAAAAATTTTTTGCAAAATCAAGCAATTGATGATCGGCGCCACTCTTGCCGACAAAGGAAAGACCAATTGTGCGGCGTTGATTTTTGATTGGAATGCTAATTTGAGGCAAGCCAAAAAGGCTGCTGATTAGAAAAAATTTAAGCATTGCGTAACGTAATCGGTCTAACGACTCGAGACTCTCATCAATTTTAGGCGCGAGCCCTGGGGTCGTGGGCATAATGATCACGCTAGCATCAGCAAAGAGAGCGTCAACGGCGCAGCGTGAGGTATCAATGAATTTTTCAGCAGCCTGTTTGTCTGCTTTTGTAACTGTAGCAGCAATTTTTAGTCGCTCGCTTACGCCGGGACCAAACTGAGGCTGATGCGTTAAGATCCAAGACTGATGCTCAGACCAAACCTCATAGCCTTGTAGATTCCTAAAATGCATAAGGGCTTGTGTAAAAAAATCTTCGCCAAGCGACGCCGTGCGCCAGGGACCGCTTTTTAATCTGTGAATCGCAGTTTGCGCAATTTCCATATATTCAGCTTCAGCATCCGCAAAAGGCTCTGCAAGAAAAGTCGCCTCTTCATAGCCGATGGCGGTCGTATCTTCTGGCAACAAAACCTTGGCCACAGTCGCAAGACAGTCGATATCTTGAGCAAACCAGCCAATGACATCTAGCGAACGCGACATTGGAATTACGCCGCGCATATTTTTAGATTGAGAAGATGGGCGAAAACCAAACACGCCGCAGAATGAAGCTGGCGCACGACACGACCCCCCGGTGTCAGTGCCAATTGCAAAATCCGTCAATCCAGCGGCGACGGCGGCGGCAGAGCCTGAGGAAGAACCTCCCGGCAGGCGATCGGGTTGGGTTTTGTTGATTGGCGCGCCAAAATGCGGATTGGCGCCCAATAAACTATAGGCCATTTCATCCATATGTGATTTGCCAATAAGATGCGCGCCTGCTTGTAGAAGTCGATCGACAACCTCTGCGTTTGTTGAGGCTTTCTCATGTGTTCGCGCCCAGACAGGGTGGCCATTTGTTGACACAAATCCATCAACGTCGATATTTTCCTTAACGGCAAAGGTTTTATCTTTCAGCGCTCCGGAATCTGATGTTTGAATATCAAGTTTAACGGTTAAGGCGTTATAGTCGTCAACTATGACCATTGCTGTTTCCGATTTTTTTAATTTTCTTGAGGGGATTTTGGAGAGGCGGAAAATTTTGCCGCATAACAAGGATTAGTTTTTTTATAATTTTTCTAATACATGTTTTCTCAACGAACCGGATAAGTTTAAGGCAAATATATTTAAGCTAAGCGGGTTAATTTATTCATATTTGCAAAAAGAATTGAAGGGATAAATTTATTTCATACTCTTAGTAAAGCGTCCCAGCGTTTTAGCCATAGGCCCAGCCCATGAGCATA
>OMIO01000195.1 GCA_900299115.1 Methylocystaceae bacterium
TAGAGCACGAAGCCAGCCACCACGCCATAGGCGAGGGTTTGGGTAACGCCGCCCATGCGGGAAAAGCGCATGGAAAAGGACGCCGCGACGAGCACCATCGCAATCAGTAACAAAGGCCGCGCTAATAAGTTTTGATACTGCAGCCAGTAGCCGGTGGCGTCTAAGCCTGCATCAGCTGTCTCTTGCCCTACGGTTGTTAAATTCCAAAAGGCTGTTGATTGCGGAGGCACGCTGGCGGCCGCTGCCTGTTCGGGCGTTAGACTTGTCGCCAACATATATGTTTTTACGCTGCGGGTCTCTTCTCCAGGCGCGCTAATGACAGCGTCGCTTAATACCCACACGCCAGGATCTAAGCGCGCACGGCTTGCAACAACGCGTTCGGTAAAACCGCCCGTGGCGGAGTAAATATTGACGTTAACTTCGAAAAGTTCAGTTCCCTTATTTGCAGATCCGCTTGCATGGATCACGGCAAGGCCATCGACGCCATGTTGTCTTAGCCAAACGCCATGATCAATGCGCACGCTGCCTGGAACGCCGAAAAGTTCCAGCTCCATCTGATCCGCATGTTGTTTTAAGGATGCCGATAGCGGGTTATAAATTGTGATCGAAATAACGCCGATAAGAAAAGCTGTCATGACCGGCGCAAAAAGAAATTGCCACACAGACATTCCAGCAGCGCGCGCAACGATCAATTCAAGTTTACGCGTCAAATCAACAAATGCCGCCATTGAGCCAAAAAGAACAGCAAAGACGAGAATATTTTCCGCAGCGGCAGGCACTTTCATCAGCGTCAACATCGCGACAGTCTTTGCCGTGACTTGCGGATTATCGCTCGCGCGTCGAAGCATTTCGACGAAGACGACAACAAACATCAAACAAAAGATCGTAAAAAAAATAGATAGAATTGTTTTGGTGAACCGCGCAGCGAGATAGCGCGTGATGGTCGCGCCAATCATATACGCCTTCCCCGACGTCCAGGAGTGAAGGGGAGGCGGCTTGAGCGCTGCGGCATTGAACTTTGTTCTTTCACACCAGCCCTTTGAGGGGCGATCGCGGCTATTTCGCGGCGTCATTGACCCGTCAGCCTCGCCAGGATATTGCGCCCTAAATAGCTTAAGGCGGCCCTTTGGGGCGTAAAAACTCCTAAGGGGCGGAAATGACATTCAACGTTTCAATCAAAACAATTGACCGGGATAGCGCTGGGGCCCAGCTTCGAGGGTCGGAAGACCTTGAAAAACCGCTAAGTTTAGTCGTTTTTTGTGGAGCCGAATTAGCTCTTGCGGCCTCTGTAAAGCCTTTGCTGGAGAGCGCCCAAGCCCAAATCGCCCGTGCGGCGAAGGCCGCAAAGTTTAAAGGCAAAGTTGGAACGAGCCTTGAGATTCTCGCCCCTGCTGGTCTCGCGGCTGCCCGATTATTGCTGATTGGCGTGGACGCTGGCTCAGAGGAAGGGGAAACAAAAACGAGTGCAAAATCCGCTACAGAGGAGTTTTTGTCTCTTGGCGGCAAGACCATTGGTCGCCTCCCGCAATCTGGGGCTGCGCTTGTTCTTTTTGATTTTCCCAGTGAGATTAATGATCTCTCATCTGCCGCCGCGCAGTTTTCTTTAGGCGCTTGGCTCAGAGCCTATCGCTTTGATCACTATAAAACGAAAAAGGGCGAGGATGTAGAGGCGGAAGGTCTGATCGATCTCTCGCTCGCGCTTGCCGACCCGGATCTTGCGCGTAGTCACATTGATGAGGCCGCCTCTTTGGCTGAGGCCGTCATTCTTTCGCGCAATCTTGTTAATGAACCGGCAAATGTTCTCTCGCCGGAGGAATTCGCGCGGCGCGCTTCAGAATTAATGAAGCTGGGCGTTGAAGTTGAAATACTCGATGAACGCGCGATGGCGGAATTAGGCATGCGCGCTTTACTTGGCGTTGGTCAAGGCTCGGAAGCTGAAAGCAAATTGGTGGTGTTGCGCTGGAATGGCGGAACAAGCGGCGCGGCGCCGATCGCCTTTGTGGGTAAGGGCGTGGTTTTCGATACTGGCGGCATTTCAATCAAGCCTGGCGCGTCCATGGAGGATATGAAAGGCGACATGGCGGGCGCCGCCGCTGTTACCGGCGCGCTTTATGCAATTGCTGCGCGTAAGGCGAAAGCCAATGTGATTGGCGTCTTAGGACTTGTTGAAAATATGCCCGATGGCAAAGCGCAGCGACCGGGTGATATTGTAAAATCCATGTCAGGTCAGACAATTGAAATTATCAATACGGATGCGGAAGGGCGTCTCGTATTGGCCGATGCGCTCACTTATGTCATCGATAAATATAAGCCCGAGGCAATTATTGATTTAGCAACATTAACAGGCGCCATTTTAATTGCGCTTGGCCAAGAATATGGCGGATTGTTTTCAAATAATGATGATTTATCCGATCGGTTAACAAAGTCGGGTCTCGCGACGGGAGAAAAACTCTGGCGCCTGCCGATGGGGCCGGTTTACGATAAAATGATTGACTCAAAATTTGCCGATATGAAGAACACTGGCGGACGCCACGCAGGATCCATTACGGCGGCGCAATTTATTCTAAGATTTGTTGGTAAGACGCCCTGGGCGCATCTTGATATTGCTGGAACCGGCATGGGATCGCCGACAAGCGATATTAACACCAGCTGGGGCGCAGGTTGGGGCGTTCGCCTGCTTGATCGTCTCGTGCGGGATTATTATGAAAATAAATGATCAATTTAAAACAGCGCGCGTAGCGATGGATTAAGCAATCGTGGAGGTTGCTTTTTACCATCTCACCAAAGTGCGGGCAGATCAGGCTTTGCCGCTTTTACTTGAACGCACGCTTGCAAAAGGATGGCGCGCGGTGGTTCAGGCCAAAACGGAAACGCGCGTTGGTCAACTCAATCAAGATCTCTGGGCCTATCGACCAGAGAGTTTTTTGCCCCACGGCGTTAAAAGCGACCCGGATCTTGCTTCCTTGCCAATTTATCTAACTACAGCAAGCGATAATCCCAATGCAGCGGATGTGCGTTTTTTTATCGACGGCGTTGAGATGGAAAGCGTCATTAAGAGCGCCGCGGCCCCGAAAGAGCGGGCGATTTTACTTTTCGACGGGGTCAATGAGGAAGAATTGACAGCTGCGCGCAATCAGTGGCGCGTCTTAAAAGAGGCGGGTTACGCCCTTGTCTATTATCAGCAAAGCGAGCAAGGGAATTGGCTTGAAAAACATCGATCGGCGGCATCTGGATCATAAATATTTCATTGTCCTCTAATATCGTTTCCGCACTTGAGCATTTGCCATTATGATCTCACTTAATCGCAATTTTTAGAAATAGGTTAGGTTTTGATTTTTTTACTATTTTAAGACGCTTAATCTTCCGCTTACTTTGGGGGAAGATAAAACCAGTCGCTTATTTTAAATGACGCAAAAGAGAAACGGTGAGATCTACCGATGGCTAATCCAAAATCGTCAAAGGCAAGAAATCACGCGTCAAGTGAAGAATATGCTGTTTCTCAATCTCTCTCGAGTGAAATTGAAGCAAGCGATTTAGAAGGGCGCGGGGTGGCTTGGGCGGGCTTAAACCTAGAGCGTCAATTATTATTGTGGAGTTTGACGCTTTTTGTTCTTGGCGCTGTATTATATTTTCTGAGCCCTGTGCTGGCTCCCTTTGTAGCGGGAACGGCATTAGGTTATTTGCTTGATCCTGTTGCGGACCGCTTACAAAAATTAGGACTTTCGCGCCTAAGCGCTGCGCTCTTGCTTTTGGTCCTTTTCATCGCTGTCGTCGTGACGGCGACTTTGATCCTGTTTCCTATTCTCTCCCGTCAATTCACCGGCTTGATCACGGCGCTGCCAGGATATTTGCAGACGTTGCAAGGTCTAATTAGTGATTGGCATGAGCGTTTTACGAGTGATTATTTTAGTGAATTCTTAGAGAAAATGGGGCTGAGCGGCGCTGCATCATCCTTTGATGCGCAAAAATATATTAATGAATTAA